>JASFGN010000364.1:0-4397 GCA_050123735.1 Desulfobacterales bacterium
ATCTTGACTGCATTTTCGATAAGTCGGTATGTCAATTTACCAATGGTAAATCCAAAGCGCTGTTCAAATCGAATGGCCCGGAAAACACGAGTGGGATCTTCCACGAAACTCAGGTTGTGCAAAACGCGAATGATTTTTTCTTTCAAGTCTTTACGCGCAGAGAAAAAATCGATCAGCGTGCCGAATTTTTCGCTATTTAACTGAATTGCCAGGGTGTTGATGGTAAAGTCGCGCCTGAAAAGATCCAGTTTTATGGAGCTCATCTCAACAACCGGCAGCGCGGCGGGAAACTTATAATACTCCAGTCGGGCAGATGCCACATCAATTTTAAATCCATCCTCATAAATGATCACAGCAGTGCCAAACTTTTCATAGGTGTGGATACGCGCCTTTTGTAATCTGGCATATGTTTTGGCAAAGGCAATTCCGTCTCCTTCAATGACAATATCAATATCTTCATCAGAGCGGTAAAGAAAAAGGTCCCGCACAAATCCGCCCACCACATAAGCGCCGTATCCGCATTCATCAGCCACTTCACCGATCGTTTTAAGCATGTTCAACAAGCGCTTTGTCAGCCTTTCTGTCATAAATTTAACGACATTGCGGGTTTGGGCATGGGTGGGTTCCCGCAACGGATCGGGCACACCGCTGGCATCTTTTTTAGACTGGCGAACCAGGATGTTCAGCAGATCGGTTCGGGTGATGACACCGGCAATTGTGGCGTTGTCGATCACCGGTAAAACCCGCTGTTTGTTTTCAATGATTTTTTCCTGCACTTCGTTCAGGTCGGCTTCGGGTGTAACGGTCGCAAATTCAGTTGTCATGTATTCTTTTACCTGAACCGCTTCCAGTTTATGATACAAAACCTTTTCAATCACCTGCCGTGTGATATAGCCACACAGCTTTTTTTGTCCGTGACTGTTTTCCGTGACCAGCAGGGCGTTGATATTGTAACGGGTCAACAAATCGTTGGCCTCTTTGCACGACACATCGTTTGCAACGGTGATGGCCGGCGATGACATCAGGTTTTTAGCCTGGCGTTGGGCTTTAACCTTATTGTACAGAATCTCGACAAGTTTGTTTTCAACCTGTGCCAGGGTATCTCCCTTTATGGATGCGGAGGCAGCATAGGCGTGACCACCGCCACCTAAAGGGCTGATAACAGTGCCCACATCAACATCATTGATACGACTGCGGGCAACGACATAGATTTTGTCTTCCATCCGACCGATCGCAAAGAGGGCGTCCAGATTTTCCATCTTGACCATTTTTTGAACCAAAAATGCGAAATCCGGCATGTACTTTTCAGTGGTTACCGTCGTGACGACCACTTCTACGCCATTGACATTGTACCGTGTCGCAGATTGAATCATATCATTGAGCAAACTGACCTGCTCGGGGCTTAACTCTCTGGCAATCAGATCTGAAACCACATTTAGATTTGCCCCTTTAGACAGCAAAAATGCGGCAGCTTTAAAATCCTGTTCTGTTGTGGACGGGAAGGTAAATGAACCGGTATCCTCATAAATTCCCAGGCACATGATGGTGGCTTCATCTGCGCTGATGTCGATGCCCTTCGCAGCGATAATCTCGGTAAGCAATGTCACGTTCGCCCCGCTCAAGCGAGAAACCTCAAGAGTTCCTTTGATATCCTGGTCCGTAACGGGATGATGATCGTAAATGTGAATATCAATGTCTTTGCGGTTTAATAGCGTGGCCAGCTTCCCGATGCGTCTCGGCTGGCGGGTGTCAACCAGCACCAGTCGGGTGACCTTGCTAAAGTCGATTTGACCGATGTCCGCCATGTTGAACAGATAGGCCATTGAATCGATAAAAAAATTTTTCAGGTTTTTTTCTTGAGAGCCTGGAAATACCACCAGTGCATCCGGGTACAGTTTCTGCGCTGCCAGCATGGAAGCCAATGCATCAAAATCAGCATTCACGTGGGTGGTAATGATGGTCAGGCCATCAGTCGTTTTGTGTTGGTGCTTCGACGCCATCTGTTCGGTATTGGTTTTTGGTGTTTAGTTTTTGGTGTTTGGTATTTGCAATTGAGTGACTTGCGCCTGGCCGATTTTCAACATGATATCATTGCATTTTCTTCAAGGAAACACCAAACACAAAACACAAAACACACGGTAATACCCGATATTTTTCGATTTTATGATACCTAACATGTTGAAAATAAATAAAAATTTAATTTTCAAGACCGTATCACACTTGTGCTTAGATTGCCAACAGGATTTGATCCCCTATGCGCAGATTTATTGACAACTATTTGAAATCGTTGTAATATTAACAATAATTACCTTTATTTGCAAGACAAAGGATACGCTGCGCTGCAGTTTGTCTGCACGTCGGATGCGCTCAGGTTTCGTTGACCGATTATTGCTGAAATAAAAATCTTAAGTTTGTGACATGATACGCCGATATACATTCTGCAACTCAGTTTGCTCGACTTCCGTTACAACGAACACGCTCTGCCGATGAGGCGGATTGAGCATGGGTCTATCTCGGATAGCGTTAAAATCGAATACCAATTTTTTGGTTCTAAGTTGTCAAATATGATAACAAATAAGATGTAACCGCTGGTTCCTGAAATTTAAAAAAGCCCTTCGGGGCTCTGATTGCTTTTTATATATGGAGGCTTGATTATGCCAGTTTATCAATGGGTAGGTACCAACAGAAAGAATGAAACCCGCAAAGGCGAAATGGAAGCTGCAAATGAAGCCATTGTGCGATCCAATCTGACGCGAATTCGCATAAGGCCGACCAAAATAAAAAAGAAACCCAAAGATTTGTTCGAAAACGTGTCCTGGTTGCAACCCAAGGTCAAAGAAAAGGATATCATTCTTTTTGCCCGCCAGTTCTCAACGATGATCGATGCGGGGCTTCCCATTATCCAATGCTTGGAAATCCTTCATACCCAGCAAAACAATAAGACCTTCAAGCGAATGATCAAAGATATCAAAGAGAAGGTTGAAAGCGGAGCCACTCTGGCTGAAGCGCTCAAGCAATTTCCCAAATATTTTGATGATCTATTTGTTAACATGATCGCAGCCGGTGAAGCCGGTGGTATCCTGGATGCGATCTTAAGGCGTCTGGCCGCTTACATGGAAAAGGCCGCCAAACTCAAATCCCAGGTTAAAGGCGCAATGACCTACCCCATCGTGACGCTGATCATTGCCGTAATCGTTCTGGCGGTTATTTTGGTATTTGTCATTCCGGTTTTTGAAGAAATGTTTGCCGATTTTGGTGGCGAATTACCCTTGCCCACCCAAATTGTTGTCAAACTCAGTGAGATCGTCAAGAGCAAGATTCTCTACATCGTCATCGCACTGATCATTTTCGGGTTTGCCTTCAAGAAAGCTTATGCCACAGAAAAAGGGCAGGATATGGTTGACGACCTTGTCCTTAAAATTCCGATCTTTGGCGAACTGTTGCGTAAGGTGGCTGTCGCTAAATTTACCCGAACCATGGGGACCATGCTTGCCAGCGGGGTGGCTATCTTAGAGGCGTTGGATATTGTTGCCAAGACATCCGGTAACCGAACGATTGAAAAGGCCATCTACGATGTCCGCTCGGGCATTGCCGAAGGTCGGACGATGGCCGATCCCCTGCAGGAAAGTGGCGTTTTTCCGGCGATGGTGTGCCAGATGATCGGCGTGGGTGAATCCACCGGCGCGCTGGACGCCATGCTGGAGAAAATTGCCGACTTTTATGATGAAGAAGTCGACCAGGCCGTTGAAAACATGACCGCATTAATTGAGCCCTTCATGCTCGTATTCTTGGGGGTGACAATCGGCGGACTGGTGGTGGCCATGTATCTACCGATATTTAAGATGGCCGGTGCCATTTCCAATTAATTTCGCGGTCCCGTCCAAACCGATAAGCGGACATCTCTATTTTTATTGCGCCTTTCTGGCGATTACCCTTCATTCATGATATGGGTCACTGAAGCGCTCCGGCCTCAATATGGGCCGTTGCGGGGGACACCAAATCCCCGAAGCGCCTGTCAAGACACTCATTTGATGAACCATGCCTGAAATAGACGATAAAACTAAAATTAAGTGGCTGATATCGATTCGCATCCTGTTTTCATTCCTGTTGTTGGGTTCCGCCATCATACAGCAAATGGGGAAAAACGCCACTCCCATGGACCGTTCGCTGGTGGTTCTTTACGGTCTTATTGCCGCAATATTTCTTTTATCAGTCGTATACAGCACATTTGTCAGACGGGTTAAAAACATCGTGCTTTTCGCATTCATTCAAACCGTTATGGATACGTTTTTTGTAACACTCATTGTTTTTTTGACCGGCGGTTTCGTCAGTGTATTCTCGTTTCTGTATTTGGTCGTCATTATTTATGCAAGCATGTTGCTTCCCATGTGGGGGGC
>JASFGN010000365.1:0-4389 GCA_050123735.1 Desulfobacterales bacterium
ATCACCGAGGGAAAAGGGGTGGATGTGGTTTACGATTCGGTCGGGCAGGCCACCTTTTTGAAGTCGCTGGACTGCCTGCGGCCCATGGGCATGATGGTCTCCTTCGGCCAGGCCTCCGGACTGGTGCCGCCGTTTGATCCCGGTCTTTTATCGGCTAAAGGGTCCTTATTTTTGACCCGGCCCACCCTGATGACCTATACGGCCAAACGCGAGGCCCTGCTGGAACACGCGCGGGATTTGTTTGATGTCGTCGAGAGCGGCGCGGTCAAAATCGAGGTTCGGCAGACCTATCCGCTGGCGGAAGCCGCCCGTGCCCATCAGGATCTGGAAGCCCGCAAGACCACCGGCTCGACAGTCTTGTTGCCTTGAGATTGCTTTTCATTAACTAAATCTGATTCAGCGCTCCTGACCCTTGACAGATTCTCAGTTTTCTGGCAAATTGTCTTTTTCGCAAATGCGCGGATATGCAGGATTTGAATCTTATTTTTTCCGGTTTGGAAATAAATCATTTTTGCACGCGCAATAATGACACGGAGGATTTTAACGCATGGCTGAAAAGGCAATCAAACTTGGCGGAAAGAAAAAAAGCAAGTTCATCGACCAGGTCAAGGAACTTCTGCCCGAAGGCGGAAATCTGAACCTGTGTTTGACCTGCGGCGCTTGCTCTTCCGGATGCCCGGCCACGGGCCTGGAAGACATGGATCCGCGTAAATTTCTGCGGATGGCCGCCCTGGGGATGGACGAGGAAATTTTAAGCTCTGAATGGGCCTGGTGTTGCACGTTGTGTATGCGCTGCATCTATGTCTGCCCCATGAAAATCGACATTCCCCAGCTGGTGTTCAACGTCCGCAAAAGCCGGCCCCGAGAGGATCGGCCCAAAGGCATTTTGGGCTCCTGCGATATGGCCCTGCGCAACGACACCTGCAGCGCCATGGGGGCCAACGAGGAAGATTTTCAGTTCGTTGTGGAAGACGTACTGGAAGAGGTTCGACAGACACAGGAAGGATTTGAAGATCTGCAGGCACCGATCAACAAGAAAGGGGCCACTTATTTTTTAAACCAAAATTCCCGTGAACCGGTCACCGAGCCCGATGAAATGGTGCCGTTGTGGAAAATCCTGCACCTGGCCGGTGCAGACTGGACTTACGGCACCAAAGGCTGGGCCGCTGAAAACTACTGTATGTTCATGGCCGACCTTGAAAACTGGGAAAAAATCGTCCGCATAAAGGCTAAAGCCGTCGATGATTTGGGCTGCAAGTACTGGCTCAATACCGAGTGAGGGCACGAACTGTTCGCAGTCCGGGTCGGACTGCAAAAGTTTAACATCGAGCACAATTTTGAAATCGAAAGTATCATTCGCCTCTACGCTCAGTGGATCCGGGAAGGCAAGCTGAAAGTCAGCTCCGAATGGAACAAGGATCGGAAGATCAAATTTACCTGCCAGGACCCCTGCCAGCTGGTTCGCAAGACTTTAGGCGATCCGGTGGCTGAAGATATGCGTTTTGTGGTCAAATCGGTCGTGGGCGAGGAAAATTTTATCGATATGACCCCCAACCGCTCCAACAATTATTGTTGCGGCGGGGGCGGCGGCTTTTTGCAAAATGGTCTGCCCGATCAGCGGCGCGCCTTTGGCAAGGTCAAATTCGATCAGATCATGGCGACCGGCGCCCCGTATTGCATTACGCCGTGCCACAACTGTCACTCCCAGATTCATGACCTCAGCGAGCACTTTAAAGGCGGTTATCATTCAGTGCATCTGTGGACGCTGATCTGTCTGTCCATGGGTATTCTGGGTGAAAACGAGCGCACTTATCTGGGGCCGGATCTGGCGGATGTGGATGTGCTACCCTCCAAGGAACTGGAGGAATAATCAATTTAAATAAGACGCAACTCAGGCAAATAAAAACCCGGCCAAAGAAAGGCCGGGTTTTTTTATTTTGAACCGCAGAACCGCAGAACAAGGAATCTCGAATAACGAAGTATTGAGAGCAATTTTATAGTTCCATTAACTTCTGCGGTTGGACATTCCTTGTTCGATATTCGATATTCCAAAAACAATTGGCGCTATGCGCCAACCAGATTTACGCCGCCTTGGAAACCTTAACCGCACACACCTTGAATTCGGGGATGCCCGAAATCGGATCCAGGGCCGCGTTGGTCAACCGGTTGGCAGCTGCGCTCGCAAAGTGAAACGGAATAAAAACGGTCCCGTCAACGGCCTTGCGTGAAATTTTGATCCGTGCCTGAATCGTACCCCGACGGGAGTCGATGTTCACCAGGGAGCCTTCTTCCAGCTCTAATTTACGGGCATCCTGCGAAGAAATTTCCACAAAGGCCTCCGGTGCTATTTGATTTAATCCGCTGGTTCGCATGGACATCGTGCCGGTATGGTACTGATAGAGCAGCCGTCCGGTGGTCAGATACAACGGGTACTCGGCATCGGTCATTTCAGCCGGCTCGATGTAATCAATCGCGTGGAAAAGGCCCTTGCCGCGCGTAAACTGCGCGCCGTGTAAAATGGGGGTGCCGGGGTGCTCGGCCGTCGGGCAGGGCCAATGCAGGCCTTCATGCTCGATGCGCTCGTAGCTGATGCCTGCATAAGACGGCGTCACCCTTGATATTTCTTCCATGATCTGCTGGCTGCTGTCGTAGGCCATCGGATATCCCATCCGCGTGGCAATTTCACAAAATATTTTCCAATCGTCCCAGGCCTCTCCGGGTGGCGCCACGGCCTTTCGTACCCGCTGCACGCGACGCTCGGAATTGGTAAAGGTGCCCTCTTTTTCGGCATAACAGGCCGAGGGCAACACCACATCGGCGCGCTGGGCGGTTTCGGTTAAAAAGATGTCCTGCACCACCAAAAACTCCAGATGATCCAGACATTTTTCGGCATGGTTGACATCCGCATCGGAAACCACCGGATTTTCACCGATTACGTAGAGGGCCTTGAAGGTGCCGTCGTGAGCGGCCGGCATCATGTGGGTGACTTTCATGCCGGGCTGGTCGGGCAAGGCATCAACGCCCCAGGCCTCGGCCATGCGCTGACGTGCCGCCTCATCAATGACCTTCTGGTAGCCGGAATAGACATCCGGCAGCCCGCCCATGTCGCATGCGCCCTGAACATTGTTCTGGCCGCGCAGCGGATTCACCCCGCCGCCGGCAATGCCCATATTGCCGCACAGCATGGCCAGGTTGGCCAGGGATTTGACATTATCGGTCCCGGTGGTGTGCTGGGTAATGCCCATGCAATATAAAATAGAGGCGCGTTCAGCATTGGCGTAGAGCCGGGCGGCGTCTATAAGTTCCTGTGCCGGTATACCGGTGATCTGCTCAACAAAATCCGGGGTGAACTTGTCAACCATCTTTTCCAATTCGTCAAAGCCTTCGGTGCGGCTTTCGATGAACTGCCTGTCGTGCAGTCCCTCTTTGATGATCACGTGCATCAGACCGTTGATCCAGGCCACGTCGGTTCCCAGATTCTGACGCAACCATTTATCAGCATATCGGGTAATGCGTATACGCCGGGGGTCGACAACAATGAGTTTGGTTCCTTTTTGGGTGACGGCCCGCTTAACCCCGCTGGAAATCACCGGATGGTTTTCCGTGGTATTGGAACCGGTGATCAGGATCGCGTCCGCCTCCTCGATATCAGCGATGGTATTGGTCATCGCCCCGCTTCCGAACGCTGCAGCCAGACCGGCCACGGTAGAGGAATGTCAGAGACGGGCGCAGTGATCGACGTTGTTGGTCTGCACCACCGCGCGGGCAAATTTTTGGGCAATATAGTTTTCTTCATTGGTGATGCGCGCCGAGGTTAAAAACCCGATGGTATCGGCGCCGTGCTCGGCTTTGATCTCGCCCAGTTTGCGGGCCACCAGATCCAGGGCTTCATCCCAGGATGCTTTGCGAAACTCGCCGTTTTCTTTAATCAAAGGCGTTTCGAGGCGATCGGCCGAATGGATAAAGTCAAACCCAAAACGGCCTTTGACACACAGGCTGCCAAAATTGGGCGCCACATCTTCCACCCCGCTGGCTTTAACCACCCGGTTTTTTTTGACATGCAGATAAATCTGGCAGCCAACCCCGCAATAGCAGCAGGTGGTGCGCACTTTTTGTGTTTCCCAGGGCCGCGCTTCGTAACGCGCATCTTTTTCGACCAGCGCGCCCACCGGGCAGGCCTGGACACATTCGCCGCAAAAGACACAATCAGAATTGATGTATGGCCGATCGCCGGCGGCGACAATTTTGGTGGCCGCGCCGCGATAGCCGAAATGAATGGCCTGGTTGACCTGCACTTCGTTGCAGGCCTGGACACATCGGCCACACTGAATGCAGCGCGAAAAATCACGCATGATAAACGGATTGGCAGTTTCCACCGGATAGGCGGTC
>JASFGN010000366.1:0-4365 GCA_050123735.1 Desulfobacterales bacterium
GTATGTTTTTTTGTCTATGTTCACGATTCGGGCTGCTTCCCCATCCACTGCGCCTTCATTAGCATCAACTATGGCCCTTTCAGCGGGCTGATTGATCAGTTTAAACCCGTACCCCATCCGGCGGAACGCCTCTGTATATATGGCCGACAGTTTAGAAAAAGCCGACATGGGTTGCAATGCTACGGTCGTAAATACAATCTTTTGGTTTTGCTGTAGGGGTTTTTCAGCGCCCTTGGCTGTAAAGGCAAATCCGGATGTCATCAATAGCAGAAACGAGCAACTTAGAAAAGCAGGGAGGCGGATTACGCTGTATGCTTTCATTGTAAATCTCTTTTGTTTTAATTCGAAAGTATTTATCATTCACCAGGTTGTATAGACCACATAGCATGATTTCAAAAATAAACAGATTGTCGAGGTTTTGAAAAATTAAGGAATGCAAATCTTGTCTGTATGCTGAAGAAAGGCTTGGATATTATTATAAAAAACCTTTTATGTCAAGGGTAGTAAAGTTCGGTTCATATAGCCATCATCTATAATTAGCTAAAATTTTACAAAATGACGCGAAATATAAAAATAATTCATGCGAGCGGTCGCAAATTGAAGGTTAGTGTCAGGGGGCTCCGGCGTCAGGTACAGCGGCTCACCTGTTCAAAATATCCGGCGATTCTCTCACCGCAAAACCTGCATCGATTTCCGGTCATCTGAGTTTCTAAAGACCTGGTTGGCCGTTGCCATGCGCCATTTGATGCACTTGCCTAATTTGCGCCCTTGGACTATTTTAGAGTACACCAACAAATATAACAAATACGGTTCGTTCTGAAACTAGATATAGCGTGCCTTAGTCGAAAATTTGGGGGGTCTTGAAATTTGTTAAATGTCCTGACGCAATATGAAATCCGGGGGCGTTGTATATTGGATAAAACAGCTAAAATTGAATTAATTCTCTTGGGATATCATGTCAGAAAACCAAATATCGGCCGATTTCATGTATTATTGAGATATCTAAACTATAAAAAACTAGAGATATCATCCTATCAGGTGTCAAATCATTCTCGCCCAGTGACAATTTTGCACCGGTCTTCTGTCATTCAACCTTTTAACCCTGCTTGCCGCGACGGCTTGTCGCTGCGCAGCTCTTAAGACTGAAGACGGAGGCCATTCAGGCGAAGGCGGGAACCCTGAACTTTATGTTGAATTTGGATCCTGCCCACGCACATAGTCCAGCAGCTTTTGGGCCATCGCGGATTTAACCTGGATGGCATCGTACGCGATGGGTACGTTGTTCAAATACTGCATTATCAGGGCATCACCATTTTTGAATCCGTGCGGCAATATGCCGCCAAAGAAAAATCCCAGTTTCTCGATTCGGGCTGTGGTAGCGGCCGTTAAGGGGTCGGACAGGTTCAGGAATAGATTTATAATTTCGATTTTTTTGAGGCACAGTTCGCGGACTTCAGTTTTGAGCGCTGAAATGAAATTTTGCCCGTAATCCTCAACGATCATGCGGGCATACCGCATCGATCCGATCAGCTTGATTTTAAATTCGGCATGCGATGATAGGCTGCTTTGCTTCTTTGAGGCCGCATTTGCTATCCTGGGTGCAACACCCAGCTCCCGGTAAATGTCTGCCAGCATGTCTTTGTGATGCGACGGCGCATAAACAGTATGGGAATGCGCCACCGGTGGCTGCAAATACAAAAACTGCACCAGCATGCTCACCCGCTCAGAAACCACGGCGTGCATTCCTTTAAAAACGGTATCCGGCGGTATGAGTCCCAGCCTCAGTCCACAGTCTTTGAAATCAAAGCCATGCATCGTATGTTGCGATACCGTATGATTGGTAACCGCCTCGCCGAAGGCACCTCTGATGCCGCGGCTGCGCGCCTGGTCCAGAAGATAGCGGGTGATATTGCGAAAACACCCCATCGAGCGGTACCTGGGTTTGACCACGCCCTGGGCCATTTCAACGATGTGCGGGTTTTGATCCCAGATCTGAAAGACGCCATATCCGGCGATTTCTGAATCACCGGCAATCGCAACGGCCGAATAAACCCGACCGCTTTCATTCAGGGCGATTATTTTCTCCGGGTAGTAGACATAGTCGTGGGGATAGGTGTAACCATAGGTTTTATATATGGTTTTGGATACCTCTGCAGCATCCTTTGGTTGCATCCGCCGCACATGGAATTTGAATGTTTCAGGCGTTTTGGCAATCGGCTCAGCAGCAGGTTCGTAGGGCTCGAGATCGCAGGCAGCGTAATAGTCGGAAATGCTCCGGTTTTTCAAATGCTTGATTAACACCAGCTCTTTACCATCCGGGCCCAGATTGTTGAGTTGAATTTCGTCCAGATACGCTTTCAACCCAAAAAAGGGTTCTGACGTGCCGGATTGATCGGGCGGTGAGCTTAGTGCGCCGAAGGGCAAGCCTTTGTCCCGCAGGCTCACCCTTACTCCCTCGGGGATGCGTTCGCAGATGATTTCCAGGGTGCTGTTTTCAGCAGGTTCAAAGGAGTAATCCAGCAATGCGGTGATGGCACTAATGATACCGTTTTCAAGGGCTTTTAAGTCCGCAGCTTCCATCCCCATCGCTTGGGCGATTTCAGACACATAAATGGCGGCTGCAGTGGCATACTTGGGATCGTTGGGAATTCGAATGCTTGAATATTCACATTTTGAGGTCACTTGATACCTCCAGGATTATCACGAAGTCATCTTTTAGCCGTTTGATCGACAATGGATAAGCCGGCAAAAGAGTTTTCTAATGCGGAGGGGGTATGGCTTCCGGATCGTATCGGAATAGGGCTGCTGTTGACTTGCTAAAAGCAACCCCCCTGGAACGGGTTCACAGGGGGGATTTTTGCACGCGATATATTAAATCGTCGGATGTGCCGCATTTACGTAAAGGGCAGCTGATCAGATCTGGACTTTTTAGGACACCGGCATGATGCCCGGTTCCCGATTGCGTTAACTGGTCTTTTTTGAATCCTTTTTGGTGCTATCAGAGGTCGCGTTGCCGGCGCTTTTCTTCGTTGACGCATACCCGTCCGCGTACCATCCACCGCCCGTCAGCTTAAACGAGCAGGGAGACATAATTTTTTTCGCTTTTCGGTTACAATGGGGGCACTTGATGTGCTTGGTATCCATTGGAACCAGACTTTCTGTTACGACGCCTTCCGGACACTGAAACTCGTAAAACGGCATGTAGAACCTCCTGAATAACAACTCATCATAACGTAACCAATGAGCTAAGTCTCGTTTTTCACTGCCAATATAGTTATTCTTGGGGTGTTGTCAAGACGCTGGGTATCACAAAAGGGTCACTTTTAGCCGATATTAACACCGGCGTCAATCCAAAAATGATTATAAATAAAATCGAATAATCTCGATTCGTTAAAAACGGACCGATAATCGATTTATCCCTTGACATGCCTGTCGGGGGGTATGTATAAAAATCACAAATATTTTCAGGCACTAAGAGTCGAAATCGACCTCTGTTTTTCACCTATATTAATAAATTCGGATAGTTAACATCCCGGGACGTTTAATGAAAACGAGCATATCGGCAAGCCTGTCAAATTTTAAAAAATTACAGGCCAATGAACATACGATTATGGCGTTGCTGGGCGTTGTCGTTGGGCTTTTCGGAGGCTTTGGCGCCGTTGGTTTTCGATATCTGATCGATTTTTTTCAGACGCTGGCTTACGGCGGCAAGCAGGACCTCCTGGAACTGGTGGTCAATTTGCCCTGGTATTATCGTGTCATGGTTCCGGCGGTCGGCGGCCTGATTGTAGGACCGCTGGTGTATTTTTTTGCCAGAGAAGCCAAAGGACATGGCGTACCGGAGGTCATGGAGGCGGTAGCCCTCAAGGGGGGTGTGATCCGCAAGCGGGTGGTGGTGGTTAAAACACTGGCATCGGCCATCAGTATCAGCACCGGTGGTTCGGTCGGCCGCGAGGGACCCATTGTTCAAATCGGATCTGCCATTGGATCAACCCTGGGGCAGATTTTAAAAGTGTCTGCCGATCGCATGCGGACCCTGGTGGGTTGTGGTGCTGCCGCGGGTATTGCCGCCACCTTTAATGCCCCCATCGCGGGCTCCATGTTTGCCCTGGAAGTGGTTTTAGGTGATTTTGGTCTGGCAACCTTTAGCCCCATTGTGATCAGCTCCGTCGTTGCCACCGCTGTCTCGCGAGCCTATCTGGGAGACACCCCGGCTTTTATCGTACCGGTATACCAACTGGTCAGCGCCTGGGAGCTTCCCATGTATCTGGTCATGGGAATTTTTTGTGCGGCAGTGGGCGTTTTGTTCACCAAAACCCTGTACCGCATCGAAGATCTATTTGATGATATTCAGTTCCCTGATTA
>JASFGN010000367.1:0-4362 GCA_050123735.1 Desulfobacterales bacterium
AAACACCCTGATTGAAAAATCCTAAAAATTCTTAATTCAAAACCCGTGACTGTAAAGGAGGAGTTCAATCGTGATGAAAAAATTACTGCTACCATTTTTGTTCGTCGCCATTTCGATGACCCGTGTTTGGGCCACCGATGAAGCACCGACTGTGGAATCAAATAAAGACCTGATCGATCTGGTGCAAACCCATGCCGATTACGTCTGGACATTGGTCGCTGCTGCGCTTGTGTTTTTCATGCAGGCCGGCTTTGCCATGGTGGAGGCCGGCTTAACCCGCGCCAAGAATGCGGTCAACATTTTGATGAAAAACCTGATGGATTTTTCGATGGGCTCGCTGGCGTTCTGGGCTGTTGGTTTTGGCATTATGTTCGGTGCCTCTTCGACCGGCTGGTTCGGAACCTCGGGCTTTTTTCTGTCCGATTATGAGGTCGGCAGTGACCCGTGGGTACTGGCATTTTGGATGTTTCAGGCTGTATTCTGCGCCACCGCCGCCACCATCGTTTCCGGTTCCATGGCTGAAAGAACCAAATTTTCCGTTTACCTGATATACAGCATTGTGCTGAGTGCCGTCATTTATCCGGTTTTCGGCAGCTGGGCCTGGGGCAGCCTGTTCAACGGCAACGGCTGGCTTGAGAACCTGGGGTTCATTGATTTTGCCGGATCGACCGTCGTGCACTCGGTGGGCGGCTGGGCAGCCCTGGCCGGCACCCTGGTGCTCGGCCCCCGCCTGGGAAAATATGCCAGAGACGGCCGCATCAAACCGATTCTGGGCCATAGCATGCCGCTGGCTGCACTGGGAGTTTTCATTTTATGGCTGGGCTGGTTCGGATTTAATCCCGGATCCACCACCGCCGCCAACAAGGATATCGCGCTGATATTTGTCAACACCAACCTGGCTGCGGCATCGGGAGCCGTTCTGGCAATGATTACTTCCTGGTTCCGATTCGGCAAGCCGGAGGTCGGCATGAGCTTAAACGGCGCCCTGGCCGGCCTGGTGGCCATTACCAGCCCCTGCGCGACGGTAACACCGCTGAGCGCAATCATCATTGGCGCGGCTGCCGGCATTCTTGTCGTGCTTTCGGTTCTTTTCTGGGACAAAATCAAAGTCGATGATCCGGTTGGTGCCATATCGGTTCATGGCGTTTGCGGTGCCTGGGGCACTCTGGCCGCCGGCATCTTTAATATCGGCGGCACCTCATTGAAAATTATCGGTGTGCAGCTTCTGGGTATCGGTGCTTGTTTTCTGTGGGTATTTCCGACTGCCTTTTTGATGTTCAAACTGATCGACAAAACCGTGGGGCTCAGGGTCTCGCCCGAGGATGAAATGGAGGGACTGGACCTGGCGGAACACGGCGGCAATGCCTACCCGGATTTTGGTATCTCCTCCTACCGCGGCATCGGCTTTGCCGGCGGCCCACCGGGACCCCCCAGCGCCGCCACCGGGGAGCCGGCTGGTCAGCTCAAACCCGTTGAACAAACCTGACAAGCGGTTTGTGATAATCGGACATCCAAAGCCCGCTGACATATATCAGCGGGCTTTTCGCTTTGTCCGGAAATCCGCGTTTTGCGCGTTGAAATGGCCGCTTATTGAATGGATCTGGCTTCATCAAATCCGTGTCTGAGTGACAGCTTGGTGAACATTTGCGCCAACCCGACCCCCAGGGTGAAGACCGCGTCGGCATTCAAATTTTTATCAGCAGTCTCATCGAAAAATACATTCAGACTGGATTCAAGCCCATCCTCAGGCTGCCAGTAACAGATCATCAGCGGCACCCTGGGCAGCGGATGCAACACGACCGATATGTCGGATTCAAATTGTTTTTCCACCTGCCGGGCGCTGAAAATATGGACCAGGTCATCAAAAAGATTCGTATAGGTGTCAGCCACCCGTTTCATGGCTTCTTCGCAGCGTTTTTTAAAAAGAGCATAGCGCTCTTTGCCATCTTTCAGTTCGCGGAATGAAACCCAGTTGCCGCTAACCGGCAACCCCCTGCCGGTCAGTATATAAATAAGAAAGGGAACCGCCACCCAGGGGTTGATATGGATCTGAGTGTACAGCTTGCCCTCGGTGTCAACGCTGAAATCTTTGCCCAGTACCTTTAGCGTCAGTTTGCCGTTCGCAAATTGGGCGCCCACTCTTCGGGCGGCTTCTGCCAGATCGGCAGCGGCAATCTCGGTTTTAAGTTGTTCTAAAAAGTCGGCACCCTCAACAAAGGTATTGTCCACATCGTCATCGGGCCCGGAAAATCGATTTACAGTTCGACTGTCCAGCTTGGGGCATTCGGAGATTTTGCGTTTGCCCTGATAAACGGCGCCGGCAAATGCCAGGCATGTTTTTTCACCGCACTCCCGGCAGTTGGATTTGTCCAGCAGCTGAAAAATTTCCATCGCATTTTTAGGTTTCGGCATGCAGGCTCTCTCTCGGTCTAAATATTCACAGATGCATATCAACAAATGAATTCCACAAACTTTTTTAATCATAATACGCCCATCTGTCAATCCAGGCTCACCCGTGCGACAGGGCTATCCAGGCAGACGGTGTTATTTTGGATGAGATTTACGCGCAGACACCGGATAATGCATGCAAAGATAATTCAGGAAGTGTTTCGGGGTGGCTCCTCAGAACCACCCCGATCGTGTGAGTACGTCGCACCATCGTGAGACAATACTCAATCAAGGGTATCGGTATCACCGCAATTAACTTAAGGATTTTATGAAATCTAGGTGCCATCAGAAGTATGGCATAAATTACCGAATTTCAGCCGGGCACCTGCTGCCGGGCGTGATCAGACGCGCTTTATATGAATATAACACTCTGTATTTATTATATTATTTTTTTTTGTTCAAAAAACCATGCTTTAGCATGATATTTGCAAAATTCAGCAACGGGGGGTGATTCGGATTTTTTTATCAAGAATTCTTCCCTGAGGAATACCATCACGATACCGCAGCGTTAGCGCCAATGATCCCGCCAGTTGTGTGACTGTTATCCATTATTTTTTAAGGCTAAAATCCGTTTCGCGCGGTTGCTCATCAGGCCCGGGCCGAACACCTGCTCTGGTGCCGGACAACAAAAAAATGGATCGGAGGAATGGGGTATGATCAAGAATATCGGTTTTGTTTCAACGCGATTTGCGGGGTTGGACGGGGTTTCTCTGGAAGCCGGCAAGTGGGGGGACGTGTTGGAAAGCGAGGGTTACAACTGTTTTTGGTTTGCCGGCGAGCTTGATACAGATCCGGATAAAAGCTATCTGGCACATGAAGCCCATTTCAAGCACCCGTATAATGTATGGATAAACCGGCAGATTTTCGGAACGACAAATAAAACAGCTTCGGTCGGCGAATCTATCGAAAATTTAAGAAGGATTTTAAAAGCCCGGCTACAGGATTTCATTGCATATTTTCATATCGACCTGCTGATCGTTGAAAATGCGCTGGCGATTCCCTTGAATATCCCGCTCGGCCTGGCGCTGGCGGAATTGATTTCGGAAACACAGATTGCCACCATCGCCCATCACCATGATTTTTACTGGGAACGTGACCGCTTTGCGGCCAATTGCGTCGCTGAATATCTGCATGCATTCTTTCCGCCCCAATCATCCAACATCCAGCATGTGGTCATCAATACAATCGCGCAGAATGACCTCTTACAGCGGCGCAACATACACTCAACCATCATCCCCAATGTGCTCGATTTCGATCATCCGCCGGCAACCCACCCGAACAGCCTCAAAGATTTTCTGGCGTCATTCGGGTTGAAACCGGGCCACAAGACAATCCTGCAACCCACCCGCATCATTCAGCGCAAGGGTATCGAGCATGCCATTGAGCTGGTCAAACGTCTGGGCGGTTCGCACTACAAATTGCTCATCTCCCACGAGGCCGGAGATGAGGGCTGGGAATACGCAGGCTGGTTAAAAAATTATGCCCTTGATAACGGCGTCGATCTGCGCCTGGCTCAAAAGCCCATTGCAAGCCCCTGGCAGCATCCAAAACAGGGCATCAATGGAAACTCCCTTTGGAATATTTACCAGCATGCCGATTTTGTGACTTTTCCCAGCCGTTACGAAGGTTTCGGCAATGCCTTTATAGAGGCCGTTTATTTAAAAAAGCCGCTCCTGGTAAACCGCTACGCCGCCTTTGTCAGCGATATCGAGCCCAAGGGTTTCGATTTGGTCACCATGGACGCAACCCTGACTGCAGAAACCGTGCAGACGGTCGGAAAGATTCTGGAATCGCCCCGCCGGGCAGCAGAAATGGTCGATCATAATTATGAAATCGCCAGACGGCATTTTTCCTATGGCGTTTTAAAAAATCATCTGGTTGCGGTGCTGGATCAAGCGTTGGGGCGGAAGTGGG
>JASFGN010000368.1:0-4359 GCA_050123735.1 Desulfobacterales bacterium
CGCAGCAGGTCATCGCGCTCGATGCCGGGAATCAGACGAATGGGCAGCGGCGCCAGCAGCGCTTTTTCTTCACCGGCCGGGACGATATATTCTCCGTCGGGTTTCACCAGCCGGGTGGCCACTTTGGCCACCAGTTTGTTGGGCGCCACCGACCAGATCGGATCCAACCCCAGATCGGATTTGATCTGCCGGCGCAGCCGCCAGGCCACATCCCTGGGGGGTCCGAAAAGGCGGCCGGTGCCGGTGGCATCCATAAACAGGTGGCCATCGTCTTCACCGGTCTCGATCAGGGGTGAATACGGCAGGGCGCGCGCGAGCACATCGCGCATGGCCTGTTCGTAGCGATGGGGATGAGGCGGCAGGATGCAGACATCCTTGCACAGACGGACGGCGCGTTGCAGGGCCATGCCTTTGCGGATGCCGGCCAGATAGGCTTCGTTGCTCATGTCGTAAACAGCGGCGCGCACGGCGCCCTCGGGTGCGATGATCACCGGGCGTTCGTGCAGCCGGCGGTCCACCGCCCTTTCCACCGCCACCGCAAAATCGGCTACGTTTAAATGGATAATGGAACGATTCATCTTTTGCTTTCAAGTCACGAAATTACCAGCGTGGAGATCGAAGCCTTCACAAATAGCCCGTCTGCTTGGACAAATGCCTAAAGTGTGAAGTGCCTAAAGCGCCTAAAATTAAGGAATGTTGTCATTTTAAAAAAGATGGAGCGCAGCGACACCGTAACTTTAGGCACTTTAGCTCATTTTAGGCATTTTAGGCACTTTACCCAAGTTGAGTGGTTGTTAAGGTTGAAAATCCACCCAGGTTACAACAAGCCCCTTTCGATCAGCTGACTGATCAGCCGGCGGGCATTTTTGGGTGCCTGGGCGCGGACATGGTTGTTGAAAAAAATGGTCCCGCTCCCGGCCTGCCGGGCCATCGGTGCGATGATCTTATCGGCCCATTCCTGCAGCTCTTCATCACTGTAGTCGTAGTCAAACTGCATCTGCATGTTGCCCGAGCGCCAGCCACCGGCGTTGCGGCCGTGAAATCGAATGTAAAACAGCTCCGGGTTGGTAACCACGTCGAGTCGTGGGAACAGGCCCGGCAGCGCCGGTTCATCCACGGCCACCAGGGTTGTACGGCGGCGCTCCAGTTCGGCGAACACCCGGTCAGTGGCCCAGGAGGCATGGCGAAATTCCACCGCCAGGGGCAATCCGGCCAGTTCGTCCAGCAGGGCGGCCAGGTAGCGGCGAGGTTGCGGCGCCCGGGAAAAGCTCGGGGGAAACTGCAGCAAAACCGCCGCCAGCTGTCGGGCCTGGACAAGCGGCGCCATGCCGTCACGGTATTGGGAGGCCTGCCCCCGCCATTGGTTGGGATCCACCTCGTGGGTTAACGTGCGGGTCAGCTTGGCGGCAAAACGAAAACCGGACGGTGCCTGCTGGCGCATGCGCTCGATGGCGGCGGCCTTTGGCATCTGATACCAGGTGAAGTTCAATTCGGTGATCGGAAAGGTCCGGGCATAAAGCGACAACATCTCACCCGATCGGGTACCGGGCGGGTAAAACCCGGCGTTGACCCACTCGGTATAGGAATAACCGCTGGTGCCGATCCACAGGCGGCAGGGGGTTTTTGGTGGTTCAGTGCGCATTTAATTTCAGCTGTCAATTATTGTGTTGGCGATGCTGTATTATACGAGCGGATAGCTCATCGCGGATAGCTGATAGTCGATTACTATGAGCCATGAGCTACTTGATGCCCTCCGGGCCGCGGTGGATGCCGATGATCTTGCCCTGAATCAGTACCTCGCCGAAGCTATAACGCATGGGGGCGTAGTCGCTGTTTTCCGGACGCAGCTCGATGTGGTCGTCATGCAAAAAAAAGCGTTTGACGGTGGCCTCTTCACTGTTGATCAAGGCCACGACAATCTCCCCGTTTTGGGCGTACTGGCGCGGCTCGCAAATCGCCAGATCGCCGTTGAGAATACCGGCATCTTTCATTGAATTGCCTTTGACGCGCAGGGCGAACACGTTTTGACTGCGGTAAACGGCGGCATCCAGCACGATGCTGCCGTCCCATTCCGTCTGGGCGTACATCGGCAGACCGGCTGTGACACGGCCGATAATCGGGATTTCGCGCCAGCGCTGCGAAGCCACTGCCTGGCGCGTGCGATTTAACAGATAAACATTGCGGCTGTAGCGCCCCTCACGCTTGACGTAGCCCTTTTCTTCCAGGGCACCAAGGGTCTGGGCGATAGCGGCATGACTGACCCCCAGATCCGCTGCGGCCTGGCGCAGGCTGGGGCACAGACCGTTTTTGGCGATTTTGTGCTCAAGATAATCCAGAACGCGCTGCTGTGTAGGTGTCAGCGAAAGCTGCATAATGTCTCCTTTTATCAGGTGTCAGGTCCAACGGCTTTTTCGATTGGTTTTATTGGTCTTATTGGTTGAATTGGTTGGCTTAAACCGAACCAATTAAACGAATTAAACCAATTAAACAAATGTAACGGTTGCTATCTGGCTGAAACCTCACGAAGTGATAATGTAAACACTAATGTAAATATAAATATATACATTTAGGCTGTCAAGATGAAAATTTGAAAATCGGACATTTCAGGCTTGAAGGGGGGGTCAGATGAGCAATTGGGACAGGCGCCGCTCGCCGAAGCGCATCGGCACGAAAATGGCCAGCAGACTGAAAATCAATACCAGGCTGAAGGAGCCGATAATCCATATCCAGGTTGATAGGCTGATGAAATCATTGCGGATGGCGGCCATAAAAAGACTGTACACCGGACCGGCCTCGATGAGGACCACCAGACCGATGTATCCGGCGCAGGCGATCATGAAGACCAGTCCGCCGAAACTGGTTATGGTCTGGGTCGGATTTTCGGCTTTAAAATCCGGATATGCCGCCCCCAGGCCGATGCCGATTGCCACGATCCCGGGAACGACAAAAAAAACCGTGAGGGTTGAAAGGATCATCATAAACGGCGTGACCTGCAACAAAAGGTTGGTTGCCGTAATCAGCGCCTCGGTCAGGATCAGCAGCGGAAGATAGTAGATAAAAAATTTAATCCATAAAAACGTGCGGATGGATAACGGCGATGTTTTAACCAGCCAAAAGGCCTCTCTTTCCATGCTGACCGCCGGATAGGCAAATCGGGCCGTTACGGCTGTCAGAACGAACAGCGCCAACCCCATGTTTAGAAAACAGAATAAATTCTGCAGGTACTCGGTTTTAATCGGCGATTTTTCAAGCGGCAGGACCTTGAAATTGTAAACGTAAATTACCACCAGGGCGGCGATCAGAAAGATCTGCGTCCACTGGGTCTGATCGCGCAAAAATGTTTTTATTTCCTTGACCGTAAAGGATTTTATCGGGCCCGGCAGGAAGTTAAAAATGCGATCGCCGATGACATTTCTTTTAATCAGACGGGCCGGGGCATTCTGTGTTTTGGAAAATCCCTTAAAGTAAATGGCATCTGCGAGCAAGATCAGGGCAGATACGATCACGCCGGCAAAACTCAACGACAGCGCTGTGAAAAACAGACTGTTGCCGGTTGCTCCGGCAAGCGCGGATCGGATGCTGTCATATATCCAGCTGCTTGGCAAAAACGGCGATGACGGGGTTTGCAGCGAGGATATATAGACCATTACGGTGTCAAAAACTTCCGGGTCAACCAGCAGTTCCGGCTGTGAAAGACGGATGGCCAGATATATGACCACAAAAGAAAGAATCCCCATAAGAATAAAGACGCTTTTCATGCGAGTGGCGGGGATAAAGATGACCGCTGTCATCACCAGCACCGTGCTAATGGCCGATGCAATTACGGCCAGACACAGCATCGCAATCATGCTGTTCAGATAATAAAAAAGACCGGTTTGATAGACGATGCCATAGGAGATGAGTACCGGCAGGGTATAAATGATGACCATCCAGGCACTGTCAATGGTGCTGTCTAGCCAGCGCGTAATGAAAATCTTATAGCTCGATACCGGCAGGGAATGCACCAGCATCAGGTCGCGGGACAGATAGAGCTTGGAAAGGGACGTCAGGATGCTGCTGAATAACAGCAGGGCAAAAGACACCACCAGCATCATGGACAATAATTTGTAGCCCAGAATGTCGCCAATATCCTCAATGCCTTTAAAATATACCAGTACCCGCCAGGAAACGGCGAAAATACCGCACCAGAAAAGCAGGCCGAACGTGCCCAGCAAAAAAAAGCGTGCGTTGCCCTTGCCGTTTGCCTTTGAGAACGCACGGTTTTTGATCGGCCAGACTCGGGGTTTAAACAGGGTCAGAACATCGTTCATTCTTTTTTAAATTTGAAACGCTCATTTAGGTTTGGGGGACGTTATTGGT
>JASFGN010000369.1:0-4347 GCA_050123735.1 Desulfobacterales bacterium
GTTTATATTCCGCTTCCCAACCATCTTCACCACCCCTGGACCCTTAAAGCCCTGAAGGCCGGCAAACATGTGCTGTGTGAAAAGCCACTGGCATGCAATGCCAGAGAGGCCGGGGAGATGGCGGCAGCTGCCAAAGATGCCGGACGCTTGCTAATGGAGGCATTTATGTATCGCTTTCATCCCCGCAGCCGGCGCATCAAGCAGCTGCTTGCCGAGGGCGCCATCGGCAAGCCCCGGTCGGTCAAATCGGCCTTTTGTTTCCGGATGGCTGATTCGGAGTGGAGCGATCCGCCAAATGTCCGTCTCGATCCGGAAATGGGAGGTGGTGCGTTGCTGGATGTCGGCTGTTACAGTGTCAGTGCGGCGCGCTGGTTTCTGGGCGCCGAACCCGTGCAGGTGCAGGCGCAGGCCGAATATGATCCGGGTGGTGTCGATGTGCACATGGTCGGCAGCCTTTCTTTCGGCGGCAATGGCCTGGCTTCTTTTGAGGCCAGCTTCATTACGGCTTTGCAGCAGACATACTGTATCTCCGGTTCGGACGGTGTTATCGAACTGCCCCACAATGCATTTGTGCCCTGGGAAAAAGAGGCGATTTTCTATGTGCGCGGCCGGGATCAGGAGACGGGCCAAAGACACAGTATCCCGGGAGCGGATGAATATCAGCTCATGGTCGAGCACTTTGCAGATGCGGTCATGGGGCGGACCGAGCTCAATTTTTCGATTACAGACAGTATTGAAAATATGCGGGTGCTGGATGCCCTGGCGCAGGCAGCCCGAACGGGGCAGACGGTCAGACTCCAACACTCAGGCTTTTATTATCATCGATGTTAATGCCAGTGAACGAGACATACACCGTAACGCAAGAGTCGATTGACTCAATCACCGAGCTCTGGAATGACAGCGCCAACCGTCTGAATTGGGACTGTCTGTTTGCATTGCCCGGGTGGCTAAAGGCATGGTGGCAGACATTCGGCAGAGACCGCACACCGTATTTATGTTCGATTCACAGTCGTGGCGAATTGATTGGAATGGCACCATTGATGGTTGAAGATCAAACCGCTCGCCTGATGGGGGATACGGATGTCTGCGACTTTCAGGATGTGGTCGTTGTGCCCGGCAGGGAAAAAGCCTTTCTTAGCGCCCTTTTTGACCACCTCAAAGAGCAGGGAATCCGTCAGCTGGATCTGGAAGCCGTGCGCTCGGATTCAACGCTATACCGCCACCTGGCGCCGGCGACTGCGGATCAGCCATATGCGGTCGACTGCCGATCGGTGGGTGCCACCATGGTGCTGGATCTGCCGTCCTCCTGGGACGCCTATTTACGGCAGCTGACCGGCAAGCAGCGACACGAAGTCAGGCGCAAGTTCAGGCGACTCAAAGAGGCCGGCCGGGTTAAAATTCGGGCGGTTCATGCTGCCGCTGATATCAGCAGCGCAATGGACACCTTCTTAGCGCTCTTTAAAAAGAATCGAACGGACAAAGCACATTTTATGACCGATCAGATGGCCTCTTTTTTTCGTACGCTGTCGATTGAACTGGCTTCAGCCCGTATCCTCAGGCTTTTTCTTCTAACACTTGATGATGCGGTTGTGGCAGCGGTCATGTGCTTTGACCATGATGAGACTTTCCATTTGTATAATAATGGTTATGATGAGGGGTATCATGCGTTAAGCGTGGGGTTGCTCAGCAAACTCTTTACGCTCAAAGAAAGTATTCGACTCGGAAAAAAAAGGTATGATTTTTTAAAAGGAACTGAAGTTTACAAACATCGTCTGGGGGCCAGGCAGATCCCGCTCTACAGGTGTCGGATTTGCCTGGCTTAACCTGCGAAGCCGGTTTTTTGACTTCAGATCAGCATATTCAAGGAAGGAATTTGATTTGAAACCAGATCAGTTGCAACTGGCGATGTTCAGCATCCATTCAAGCCCGATTGGTGAACTGGGGACCAAAAACACCGGTGGCATGAGTGTTTATATCCGGGAACTGGCCCACGAGCTGGGAAGACGCGGTCACCGGGTCGACATTTATACCAAATTAAATGGCTCCGGGCACGATCAGATTATCGATCTGTATGAAAACGTGCGTTTGATTCATCTGCGAGCAGGCAATAACGGCAACGTTCAAAAACTGACGCTCTATTATTACCTGGCGGACTTTTTGCGGGCACTGGAAAAATTCAAAGACCAGCAGGAGCTGCGCTACGATTTGATCCACAGCCATTACTGGTTATCCGGCCGATTGGGCAACTGGGTTCAGGAGCGCTGGAATATCCCGCACATCGTCATGTTTCATACGCTGGGTGTGGTCAAAAACATTGCGGGGCTGGCGGAGCAGGAACCGGACTTGCGTCTTGCCACCGAAAGGAAACTGGTGCAAACCAGCCAGCGCATCCTGGCGCCGACCCATGTGGAAAAACAAAACCTGATAAAATTCTATCACGCCGCCGGCGATAAGATTGGTGTGGTCCCCTGTGGTGTCAATCTCGATCTTTTTCAGCCCCGGGACAAGCAGGCGGCGCGAAAGATGCTGGGCCTGGCTGAAAACACGCCCACGGCTTTATACGTCGGCCGCTTTGATCCGATCAAAGGCATCGATCGACTGCTCAACGCAATTGCGCATCTGCGCCGTCGGCAACGAGTGCAACTGCTGATTATCGGCGGTGACGGCCCGGAAACGGATGAATTTCAGGAATTACGGAAACTGACACGAAAGCTCGGTATTGAGGATTCGGTGACGTTTGTCGGCCGGATCGAACAAAACCGGCTCCCGCCCTATTACAGCGCCGCCGATACCCTGGTGATACCTTCCCACTATGAAAGTTTTGGATTGGTGGGTCTGGAATCCCTGGCGTGCGGCACACCGGTGGTATCGACCCCGGTCGGGGCGATGAGCGCGGTCCTGCAAAACGGCAAAGCCGGTAAGCTGGTGGGTAACGCCGGACCCGTCCAGCTGGCCGAGGGCATTGCCGCCATTTTCGCCAGGCAGCAGGCCGGCGAGTTTATGGTCGAGAAGGTGCGTGCTTCGGTGTGCCAATATGGCTGGAAAAATGTCGCCGCGGACATTATTGCTGAATATACGGCTGTTTTTAATGGATTGTCACCCCACAAATTGCCGAAGACATCGGCCCGGGCTTCATGCCATTAACTCGCTGCGCATGTTGACGGCGACCATATGGCGATCAGCAAAGAATAAATGAAAAACACTTATTAGTGCGTTTGGAACAAGAGATCTTAGACGTTATTAATAACCCCAAAAAGACTCAAAAAACTGCCTGTATCGGAACGGTGTTATGACAAACGCTCTATTTGATGTCGTTTAGATAAAAAATGAATTCAACCACTGAAACAGCGTATCCGACCGATTCAGACAACCAGCGGGAGCCGACGGAACATTATTTGAATTTACCCGACGGGCGGATTCACTACCTGGACTGGGGGGGCAGCGGACTCCCGGCCCATTTTTTACACGGTAACGGTTTTTGTGCGGGCACATATACCCCTTTCATACGATATCTTATCGACGATCTTCATATCCTGGCCAGTGACGTGCGCGGTCACGGTGGATCTGATCAGCCCGGCGTTGATCGCATCCGCCACTGGGACATTTTTGCCGAGGATCTGAAACATCTGGTCGAGCAAAAAATGGCGGCACCGATTATCGGCATCGGGCATTCTCTGGGGGCCGTCACCACCTATATTGCGGCCGCTCGATATCCGCATCTGTTCAGTGCGATCATTTTGATCGACCCGGTTATTTTGCCGCACCGGATGCTGTGGTTGCTGGCGACATTGAGACTGCTGGGCCTGAGGGGCATTATTCCCCTGGCGAAAATGGCGCGACGCCGGCGGCGGGAGTTTAAAGGCAAACAAGAGGCTTTGCGGCTTTTTGCCGCCGGCCGGGGTATCTTTAAAAACTGGTCGAAAGAATTTGTGCAGGCCTATCTGGAGTGCGGACTTCTTGAAAAAGATGAAAAAACAGCGGTTTTAAATTGCGATCCGGAGCTTGAAGCCCAGATTTTTGAATCCATTCCGCTGAATGTCTGGCGCTATGCCAAAAAGATCCGTTGTCCCGTGCTGGCCATTCGGGGAGAAGTATCCGATATTTTTCTAGCCGATGCGGCCGAACGCTTAAAGGGCTGCATCGCCGATTATGAATTGCAGACCGTACCCCGCACGGGCCACTTCCCATCGATGGAAAAACCACAGGAAAGCGCCCACCTGATTTTAGATTTTATCAATCGCAGGCTGAATCCACGCTAAACAGCCCTCCAAAACCGGCAAATTTCACAGTGCCAATTTATTGACTTCACCTAATACCTGAACAGGCTTCATTTGTTGACATTCGCTT
>JASFGN010000370.1:0-4346 GCA_050123735.1 Desulfobacterales bacterium
AAAGGAACGTTGTAGGCCCGCACGCGATCGAGGTCGAATTCCACATGAATTTCACGCTCCAGCCCGCCTGTCAGGCGTGCCTCCAGGACCCCGGCGATGGACTCCAGTCGATCCTGCATATCCTCTGCCAGGTTCTGTAAGCGTCTCAGGCTGAAAGGACCTGATAACACCACCCGGATGACCGGCATGTCTGAAAAATTGACTTCCTTGATAACCGGATCATCCTGCAGATCGGCCGGTAAATCGCCCTCGGCTTGGTCAACCTTGTCGCGCACCTTCTGTAAGGCATCGTCCAGGTTGACTTTGGGCAAAAATTTGATGGCCACCGTGGAAAGGCCTTCGGCAGATGTGGAGCGGATTTCCTCGACATCATCAATCCCCTTGAGCTTGCGCTCGATAGGGATCGTGATCAATTCCTCCATATCGGCCGGTGCCACCCCCTCATAGGTGGTGGTGACAAACACATAGGGGATGGTGATATCCGGGAATGATTCGCGCGGCAATGTGATGTAACAGTACAGGCCGGCGACCACAATGATCACCAACAGGGCCAGCACGGTTATCTGCCGCTTGAGAGCATATTGATTGACGATCATTGCACGCGCACCCTCATGCCGTCTTCGACTTCGGTCTGCCCCCTGACGATCAGATGATCGCCGGGATTCAAGCCGCTGGTGATCTGCACGCGATCGCCTTCAATCACGCCGATTTCTATGGTGCGCGATTGTGCCACGCCGTCTTTTTCAATAAAGACCAGCCGCTCGCCGCCTTTATCAACCAGTGCAAAAAGCGGCGCCAGCAGCGCATCTGGTATGACGCGGCGAACAAACGCCACTCTGGCGATCATTCCCGGGCGGATGTCGCCAAACGGGTTTTCGATTACCGTGCGAACCAGAAAGGTCTTGGTGGCCGCATCGGCTTTGAAGGCCACAAAATCAACCGTTCCGCTGAGCGTCCTGTCCGCAAAGGCATCGATCCTGACCGGTGTTTTTTGGCCCTGCAGCACAAAGCGGATGTCAAGCTCCGGAACGCGGACATTGATCTTAATGCGCTCGATATTGATAATGTCGGCGATCGGTTTGCCGGTGTCGATAAATTCGCCGGCATCCACATATAAATGGTTGATGATCCCGTTTATCGGCGAGCGCGGAAAGCCGTGGTTATATCGGACCTGTACCTGTTGCAGATCGGTGGCCGCCAGCGTCCGCTGGGTTTTGCTCTGATCCAGCTCCTCCTGGGCAATGATCTTGCGCTCGAAAAGGCGCTGCCGCCGCTGATAAAGTTCATCGGCCAATCGATACTGGGCCCGGGCATGATCCAATGCGGCCTTGAGAGCCGAAACGTCGATTTTGATCAACAGATCGTTTTCTTTGACAAGGTCACCCTCACGCGGTCCGATCCACTCGATGCGCCCGGCGGTATCGGCGGCTACCTGGACGTCCTGCCAGGCTTCGGTTGTGCCAGGCAAAAAAATGATATCCCGTATCAGTTCCGCCTTGACCTCCATAATCGTTACCGGAACCGCCGGGGGCAGGTCCGCCCGGGCATCGGTATTAGCGAGCCCGGCCTTATCATCACAGCCGAATGTCAAAAAACCGGCTCCCAACATCATGGCCAGAAATATACATAAACCTTTGGTTTGCATTTAATGTTCCGTCCCTTGGTAGATTCCTTGAAACGCCAGCCGCATCAGCCGTTGGGCGCGCTGCGGATCTGACGCCTGAGGCTGAACCTGATCCACGTGCACACAAAATTCGATCAGACTCAATACCAGATAGGCGATATCGTCGGCATCGATTTTTTTAACCTCACCGACGGCGAGCCCCGTATGATAAATCTCTCGTATGGCCTCGATCATGTGTCGATGATAACGCGTAAAGTCGTAGTCGGGCGCCCCTTGAGGAGGTCCGAATATGAGGCCGTGAATCATCTTATAGAAGCTCTGGTGCGCTTTGACTTCTTCATATATCCGCCGGTAAAGCATCAGGAGTCGATCCAATACAGTGCCCTGTGAGTTCAAAACCTCAGCCAGCAGCTGTTTCTGTAAATTTTCGGCCATCTCCAAAATGGCCAGAAAAAGACCTTCTTTGCTTTTAAAATAGTAGTATAGAACCGGTTTGCTCACGCCGGCCTGCTCTGCAATTTCGCGCACAGATGCACCGGCATACCCTTTTTGAGCGAACATGCCGATGGCTGTTTCCAGGAGTCGCTCCCGGGCATCGAGCATTTCTGAGTTTGAGCGATTGTTATTTTTCATATGATGCTTTTTTCGTGTGAACGTCAGATTATAAAAATATGTTGTTTATAGGATGAATTCAGTGTTGTCAAGAAAATTACCTACCGGTAGGTAGATTATATCAAATTGATGCATCCGTTACCAGAGGACGGTGCAAAAAATGCACCCATCAGATTTGGCAGCTGTTGAATTGCGGGCGTAAGAGAAAGGGCTTAGGATTTATGAAGGTTTTTTCGTTCAGAAAAGGAGGGTCTTCACCATCACAATTACAATCAACCCCAGGAGGGCAAATAAGCTGATCTTGATTCTTTGTTTGTATACTCTGACGGTTTGATCCCGCAGATCGACGGGCGCCAGCAGAAATCGAAAAAATTCCTGTGGCTTAATTAGATGGAAGAAGGCATTTTCGGCTGACAGTCCAAATAGGTTTTCAAAGGACATCTGCTTATAGGTGTTCGGATGGAATTTTTTCAAATGTTCAAAAAGCTCGATTGACAGATATATGGTCAGTATCCCGATTGCCAGCGGAAGCAGCAAAAAAAAGACAAACGAAAAAAAACTGCTCATGATTACCCTTCTAATGTTTGGCGGTTGTAAAATTGATACCGAAAAGATCTGCAACCGTTTATTATATACAGTCTATCGGGTTTTTGGGCTACTCACAAGTTTTTTTTGGCTTTTTTGGTTTAAGTAATTGATATATAAACACATATCACTTTGTGCCGGACGCTGCGTGCTGACCCGGATGATGTGAACCATGGAAGATGAGCACGCCTGTGCGGTCGCACATCAAACGCATATAGCGATTGTCAAAAAAACGTTGTGTTTGCGGAAGGTTTTTTTGCTACAAGCGCTTATGCCGCCATCCTTTTATTGGGTTTTCCAAACCGGGTGCTTGCACCCCTTTTCACCCGCAACGATCGGGGCACTGCGTGACCCTGTCTTTTACCGCCTCTGGCGGTAAAATCCGAGCCGCCCGCTGTGCGGGGGGGGGTCGTTGACTCGGAACGGTTTTAGGACAAGCGGTATAAAATATGGCAGAGATGATATTCACAGCCTGCGATTTTGCCCTGCTGGCTATTTGGATTGGGGGGAGGTGTCAAAAAATGCGACCCTGGGCTCTTTTTTAAGGTCGGATTTCGGGGTATGCGGCTTGTGGCCTTTCTCCTTAAAATAGACCAGAATTTCGATACCGACTCCGGAATGGGTGACTCTGGCCACTTTGCCGGTTGCCCTGACGCTATTACCGGAATCGGGAAAAGTGAAGGAAACCGCGATTTCCTCTCCCTTCGGCAGTTGCTGGCCGGTTGATACAAACATACCCGAAGAACTCACGTTTTCGATGCGGCCATCAAATTTGCATCTGTTTGTTGTACAGTGCGCAACAACGTTTTGGTTTTTTCGAAAAACTAGCCTTGCATCCTTTCTGGATTTCAGTTGATTTAAACGATCCATTAAGATCTCTATCCTTTATCGCAGCGATTAATAATATCATCGTTCACCCAGGAAATGGAGCGGGTGCAGGATTCGAACCTGGCAGTGACCTTTTTAGGCCGCGCTCCCTCTTGAGCCCCCGCTCAAGGAATGATTGGAAGGAGAGAAGGGGGTTGGGGTTCCCAAAAGGCATACCAGTTTGAAGGGTAAAAGGGGTAATATGAGAACCCGCCCCCCAGCCGATAGAAGTGCCTGCTGCGAGCCGAACCCAAGCGTTGAAGGTCAAGGCATGCGCAGACGGCATTTGCAAAATGCAAAAAATATGCCATCAGTTTAATTTTTTATATTTAGATTTATTTTAATCACTTATAGAATTTATAAAAATGATGAACAGTAAAATTAGGTAATCTATGCCATAATTTTATTACATAAATTACCGACCACTATGTATCTGGAGTCAGATTTCAGAAGGCAGAGGGTAGAGATCAGGTGACAGAAGACTGAGACGGGTGGGCATTATAAATGAGAGCTGGTTGGCGTCCGGTATGACGAGTACGAAGACAATAGCATGTGCGGTTTATTGCGCGCGTCATTTCTTCCCGACGGTTATCAGCAGCGGTTGAGATATTCGGAATACATAAGTTTGCCGTGATGGGACGCATATCTTTAAAAGATT
>JASFGN010000371.1:0-4339 GCA_050123735.1 Desulfobacterales bacterium
GCGGGCAGACCGGAGCCGACCAGGCGGCTCTGGATGCTGCCATTAAACTGGGTATACCTCATGGCGGCTGGATTCCCAAAGGCCGATTAACCGAAGCGGGTCCCCTTGCGGATGAATATAACCTGACGGAAATGCCCAGCAGCAGTTACCCGCTAAGAACCGAACAGAATGTTATTGATTCAAGCGGCACCTTAATCATCAGTCACGGCCCTCTGAGCGAAGGCTCTGACTATACGCGCAAGATGGCAATTAAACACCGGCGCCCCTGGTTGCACATCGATTTAAATCAAACTCCCGCGTTTAAAGCCGCAACCTTGATCCGCTCCTGGTTAGACCAAAATCAGATAGAAATTTTAAACGTCGCCGGACCGCGTGCCAGCAAAGATGCTGCCATATACAGCACCGTGCTCAAACTGATTGAAAGCGTCTATTATCTGGAAATGATGAATACGAGCCGGCACCATGCATCGGTTTATGATGGACGCCAGCCCGGCACGCCGGAACCACCGCCCAAAACCGTCCAGGAAGCTATTCAGAAATTGATGAACGAATTGCCCCTGAAACAAAAAACCACAATCGCCAACATGGCTGAAGATGAATTGATGCATCTCAATACCCTTTTGGGACGCTACATTTTGGATAAATTTGGCCTGTGGTCCGGCAACGAAGAACTGGTTGAATCCTGTTCAGCCTTTGCCGACTACCCTTTGCACAACGAGGACGATGCCGCTGCCATAATCATTAAAGAATTGTGGCATCAATTAAGACAGACCCATCGACTTCGAATTATCAAATGATGGGAATACATCGATTTACCAGCAAAAGCCGGATTCGAATTTTATAAAACGTGGAGGGGAAATCGTGAAATCAAGCCGGCACCTTAGAACAACAAAAACCGGGGTTGCGTGCACTGCGGTTCTGTATCTTATCATGGCAGCGCTGCTTTTTTTGTCGACGGCAGTGGCCCAGGAGTCGTCATCCGGCAACCTGACATCCGCCAAAGACGATCAGATTCACATCGAGGCGGACAAATTAATTACCAACCAAGCGGAAAAATTTGCGGAGTTTAGCGGCGGCGTGCGTGCCAGCCAGGGGACCTTTGTTATCAACGCCGACCGTCTTCGAATTTATTATCAGGCCGCTTCAGCGAGTGCTGCTCAACGAGCCGAGGGCCAGGAAACCATACGGCAGCTCATCGCCACCGGCAATGTAAAGCTGTCGACTGGAAAGTTCACCGCCGAAACCGATCGCGCTGAATACGATCCAAAGACCCAGGTCCTTGTTCTTATTGGAGAAAGTTCGGCATTGAAAAGCAATCGCAACATACTGACCGGATCAAAAATTATCGTTAATCGCAAAACCGGACAAATGAGCGTCGAAAGCGACTCGCAAGAGCGCGTCAAGGCCATTTTCTATACAGATGAAAGCAGCAAAGAAAAGGAGTGAGGGTCAGATCTGTCCTTTGCGGTGGGTTCATTGGTCGCATCGACTGCGATAATGCCGGGATCAGTGGCGGTAAAAAGGGGGTTAGCGGTTCAAAGCGCGGAGTTTCAGCAGATTTTTATATTTGAGCATCAGGTCAAACCATTGGTGGAACAAACCATCCAGGTCCTCAAGCGATTTTTGGTGCTTTTGCTTTGCCTTTTTTTCCATTTCTGCCAGGGCTGTAAGATAATCTTCCCGTTCGGGTTCCTGGGCCAACAAATGCCGATAAATTTCAGCAGCCTTGTCCCAGTGCCCCTGTTCAGAATAAACCCTGGCCATTGTGGCCGTATAAAAGTCGGTTTCTTTTTCCATTTCTACAGATGATCACTGAAAGGCGGAATACGCCATTGTCTTTCCGTCAGGGCTTCGGCACGCGTCGGGGTTTTAAAATCAGTTCATTTTCGCCAACCATACCCAGTTCCTGACGGGCCACACTTTCGATGTAATGCGGATCATGCTTTAACCGGTCGATTTCGACACTCAGGGTAAGATTCGTTTGGTTAAGCTGTTCATTTTCCTCAACCAACCGGTTTTGCTCGGCCTTTAATGAATTTAAATCGATGAGGCCATGCTCGCCGAAGATGATAAAAAACAGCAGCGAAAACATTAGGGCAGTTGCGATAGATAAAATAATGCTTTGCTTCTTTGTCATTTTCTTTTTATGCCCGTTTTTATTTCAGCAAGCATATGTCCCATTTCCGGGCTCTTGATACCATAGGAAATACCTGCAAAAATCGCCAATCCAGCAGCCACGCTGACCATCACACCCGATAGTAACGCAATAAAAGAAGCGCCTTGAGCCGGAATAAGCACTTTGGCCGCGACCCAGACAGTTGCTCCCATTACGAGAGCGCTGCCCAACGTTTTCAGCGCAGATCGGGCAATGCCCCGCCATCCCAGAGAACCGAGCTTTTTGCGCAGTGCCAGCACCAGGAGGGCAAGGTTTAAAACGGAAGCCAGCGATGTCGCCAGCGCAAGCCCCGCGTGAGCCAGCGGTTTCATCAAAATGATCCCCAGCCCGATATTGGCCAGAATGGAAACGCTGGCCATCACCATCGGCGTACGGGTATCTTTTAGTGCAAAAAAGGTCGCTGCTACGATTCTTACAGCCGAAAAGGCCCACAGACCTATAGCATAGTATAAAAGTGCCTGGGCAGTCAACAGTGTGGCCTGCGGACTGAATTCACCCCTCTGAAACAGCACGGTTATGATCGGTTCGCGCAGAACGATTAAACCCATCATAGAAGGAATGGTCAAAAATAAAGTCAAGCGAATAGCGTAACCAAAAGTTTCCTTTAGGGCGTTGAGATCGTTCAGGGCAGCCTGACGCGAAAGACTTGGCAGAACCGCTGTTGCCGCCGCAATCGCAAATATGCCCAGAGGAAATTGAACCAATCGATCCGCAAAATATAAAACGGCCACGCTGCCTTCCGCCAGAAAAGATCCCAGCAGCGTTCCGACCATCACATTAATCTGGTAAACGGCTCCACCGAGTATAACCGGCGGCATGAGTCGACTCATTTTTTTTAGACCGGGATGCCAAATTTTTGTTTTTTGCCAAAAATTAAAGCCTTGGCCTGCCATGGCCGGCATCTGGAGAAACAATTGGAGGATGCCGCCGATCATGACGCCAATGGCGAGCCCCAGAACCGGCGTGTCTAGATGCGGGCATAGAAAGAGAACCGAAAAAATGATGGCCAGATTCAGCAGCACCGGAGCCAGCGCAGGTGCAGCAAAGTGTCCGAATACATTCAGAATCCCCATGCACAAGGCCACCAGGCCAATAAAGAAAATATAGGGGAACATTATGCGGGTCAGCATAATGGTCAGCGCTAATTTATCCGGAGCGTCAATGAAGCCGGGCGCAATGATTTTGACGATCAGAGGTGCCAGGAGGATTCCGATAAAAGAAACCGCCACCAGGAGTATTGATAATACCCAGAGGGCAGAGCGCGCCAGACGAAAAGCTTCTTCCCTGCCGTCTATTGCCAGATAGTCGGTCAATACCGGCACAAACGCATTGCTGATGGAACCTTCACCCAACAGTTTTCGCAACAGATTGGGTATTCTAAAAGCAGCGATAAAAGCATCTGAATATTGACCGGCACCAAAATACCAGGCAATCACCGCATCGCGAAGAAATCCAAGGATTCGGCTCAGTAATGTCGCCGCTCCGACAACGCCTGCTGCCTTAATCACCCGGGATTTTTCGGACATAGCTGAATTTGAACAAAATCGCTTGACATTTGAGTCTTGGTTTTATAGATAAAACAGTTTATTGTAACCTTTAATGATTATTCATGCTGGAACTATCCGTAAAAAAGAGGTGAAACGTTGGCAAATCATAAATCGGCTGAAAAACGTGCCCGCCAAAACGAAAACCGGCGGCTTCGCAATAAGGCGGTCAAAACCCGCATCAAGACCATAACCAAAGATGTCCGCCAGGCTTCTGCTGAAGCCGCAAAAGAAAGTGCCAAGGCCAAAATGCATGCAGCCCAATCCTTAATTGACAAAGCCGTCAAAAAAGGTGTTATTCATAAAAAAGCAGCTGCCCGCAAAATATCGCGCCTGTCCAAACTGGTGAATACGATTGTTATTTTTTAGCGATCGGCTTATTCTGCCCGCCTTTAAAACATATCGCTGAAGCGGTTAACGACCCGCTCAGCGATGCGTTTTGACAATACCCTTATTGCATTTCGACGATTTGCATCGGTTATTTCCTGATTCACGTTTACCTGGTACGCTTCAAAATCTGACATGTCTCCACCTGCCCAGACCGTTCTGCCGTCGGTTTTTCTCAGTGTTAACGCAACCGTTACGGTAACGCGCCGCTGATCGGCGACTGTCGGCGCAC
>JASFGN010000372.1:0-4333 GCA_050123735.1 Desulfobacterales bacterium
AGTATGCCAAATCTTTTGTTTAACACAACGACCAAAGCCACCGTGCCTGATTTGCCGCAATCTTTAAAAAGATATGAGCAACCCAATCTATCGAAGGCCATATGGCAACTTGTAAACACTTTCATTCCCTACTTAACATTATGTATCCTGATGTACTTCAGTTACAAAGCGGGTTATTCTTACTGGATTATCCTATGCTTTGCCATCGTGGCGGCCGGCCTGCTGGTTCGCATTTTTATATTTTTTCATGATTGTGCGCATCAATCATTTTTTTCATCCAGCAAGGCCAACACCATTCTGGGATACGTGTGCGGGATATTGACGTTCACGCCCTATGAAGAGTGGCGCAAATCCCATGGGATACATCATAACAGCTCCGGTGACCTTGATCGCAGAGGGACAGGCGATGTATGGACGTTAACAACAATTGAGTTTAATGCGGCGTCGAAACCCAAACGTTTCTGGTACCGGTTTTTTAGAAACCCTTTTGTGCTACTGGGTTTGGGCCCCGCCTATCTGTTTCTGGTATCCTACCGATATCCGCATAAAGGCGCGCGAAAACGTCAACATTATAGCGTCATTATTACAAATGCCTCCATTATGACCATCATCGGGGTCGCCAGTCTAACCATCGGTTTTAAGGCCTATGCCTTGATTCAGTTTCCGGTAATTTTTATGGCGGGTGTGATTGGCGTTTGGTTGTTTTACATACAGCATCAGTTTGAAGGCGTTTGCTGGAAACGTCATGATCAGTGGGATTCGATAACCGCATCATTGCAGGGTAGCTCATATTACAAGCTGCCCAAAGTGTTGCAATGGTTTACCGGAAATATCGGACTACACCATGTTCACCATCTTCGCGCCCGGATTCCCAATTATAATCTGCAATGCTGTTACGATGAAACACCGGCTCTTGAAACAGTTACTCCGCTTACGATCCGTAAAAGTCTCAGTTGCCTGCGGTTGAAACTTTGGGATGAAAAAGAACAAAAGCTGGTGGGTTTTCGAGCGGCATATCCTTTGCAAATGTCAGCGATCAGTTGACTATTCCAATATTTTCCAAGCGTCGGTTTGCCAGGCTAGAATCGAGCCGATCTTACTGCCTGAATTTTGCCTGAAAATGATTGCGAATATGAAAGCCTCCGAGGTCAGCAAAATTAAGATTTTAAGCAACATCACCGATGCATGTACAAGCGCCTTCGCCGCAGATTTCCATGTAATTTGCGATGCTTTTGCCGGAAACCGCCTCGGGGATACTTAAGATACGGCAAGATCACCTCATTTTTATTTCCTCCGGTTCCATCGTAGGTGATGGATACGACGGGTGTGCCTGTATTTTGCTCGATTTCGCGTGCCATAGCCTCATTAATTAGAGCGGGACAACAAAATGCGGGGCTGGCCTGAACAAACAGCGAAACATCCGGATGGTGCTTCTGGATGTAATAAATTTTTAACAAATTATCCATCGACTCACCCGTATGTTCAATGCGGACATCGTACCGGGAAAGGATTTCTTCCGCAGATTCTTCATATTCCGGCATCGGTTCGTTCAAAATACGGTCAAAATATCGATAGTAGAAGTGTTCTTTCCATTTTAAGGTGCTCAGCAAAGCCTGAGAAGAAAAGGCACTCAAATAATGACCCTCAATTAACCACTTTCGAACATAAGGACGAGAGATCATCTTGAGATAATCACTGTAGGGCGTCGTGATCACCTCTCCCCCATTTTCCTCGATAAAGTGAATGAGACCCTGGTTAAACACATGATTGTCCCGGGCATATAAGTCACCAAAGATCGCCACTTTCGGCCTGGACCCGGACTTAGACTGCTTGTCGATTTCAATATCCTCAAAATTGGACACCACTTCGGCCACGGCATCCTCTTTTGATCCGTTGCCTAAGAAGGCGCCTGTCAGGATGTCGACACTTTTGGCGACCACCTGATCGGTCTCACCTTTGTGGCGTTCATAGGGCCTTATTTTGCAGCCCATCCTGCGAATCATTCCGGCGAACAGATATGCAAAATAATTACTGACGGGCAACTTCATGGAGATGTCGGCCATCGAAAGCTTCCCGACATATACGCCGGCTTTTTCCATGCCACTGCCGTAAGAATTCAAAATACATTTGATATGGTGCGGGTATAATTTGATATTGCAGGCGATTTCTGCGCCAACCATCCACAAAGTCGTTTTGGCCGGATCCAGATCGTGGGTTTTCACATAATCGATGAATTCCTGGGCAATGATGTTCAACGGAAGACATTGACCGGTATTATACCGCATGCTGTTACGGATACTATCAGGCGTTTCGTCCAGAGGGCGCGCATCAATACCGGCTCTTTTGAGATTGGCGGCGATCAGGTTGCAGGCGATGGGATCCCAGTTGGGCAGGATCACTGTTTGGTCCTGAATGTTTTTGGTCCTGGCCTCAATCCGCATGGGCGCATATGGTGCCGGCGTCACGGTCTGGCGTGATGCATGGTGATTCTGAAACGACCGGATTGCGGCTTCAATTCGCGTCTCGTAGCCCACCTTTGAACCGTGTTCATCGAGCTGCAGGATAAGATAAGGCTTTTGATGCGCATCCATAATTTTTTTGAAATAGTCGATCACAAACGAATCCGGGGCGCATTTAAAAGCGGTCACAAGGACCGGATATGCGTCGGGAGCTTTTGCGACCACCTCAGCCGACTCCAATATTTGCGAGGCATAATGCCAGTGCAATTGCTTGAGAAGCGGTTCGATGGCTTTTGTGTCCGAGTTGCTGTATGACAGCATGTCCTGATAAAAGGTTTTGATGCCGAGCGATGCAAAAAGGTTTGGGATACCCTTGTTCAGCGTGTCTGTGAGAACGGTATACGGTCTTCCCAGCAACACCACATGCAGCTCAGCGGTCCGGCGAGTCTGTTTTTTGTAGGTTTCTTTCCAGTTCGACCGGCATGTATTCATAAATTCCCAGGCCTTGTCGTATGCTGCCGACACGTCAAAAAAACTGATGGGGGTTTTTGAAATCCTCTTCAGCATCCTGTAAAGCTGGGCCTTGGTGTGAAAATTACTGTAAAGATAGTGTACAATCGGCATCAAAAATCGCCTTCTCTGCGCCGGTCCTCCGATGGCCGACGCCAGGCACGCCGAAAATTGCGTATAATAACAATATTGCCGCCGGACGCCCTTTTGCTTTGCCTTCTTTTCAAAATAAAACGGCAAAAAGATATAATCCGCTTGATGCATCAGATGATGGACATGACCGTGCAGGGCAGTCAAGGGTGCACAAAACTCGGCACCGGTTATATGCCGGCCGTCTGTGATGGCCTCCTTATACCCTTCGCTGCTCACGGTATTGATGCCAAGCGCGTCAAAAAAACACGTCCAAAACGGTAGATCCTCCAGCAGGTGAAGTGCACCCGGGATTCCGATGCAGAATGCTTGTTTAAAATGATTTCCCGTTTTTGATGCAAATACCTTCTGGCGCTCTTTTAACAGGTCAAAACGCGCACGATTGTTGTTCATATATTTTTTATGGTCATAGTCCCGGCCGCATAGGAATCCATAAGCAACTCGTTGACCGTCAACATCGGCAACCGTCAGCTTGCAATGATTGGTGCAGAATTCACAGGTTTCAGACTTAATCGATATCGATTCTTGATACAGATTTAAACCTCTGAAACCGGTTTGGGTGATTTGCTGCTCGGAGAGCATCAGGGCGGTTCCCAGCGCACCGGTTAAATGGCAATAGCGGGATACGATGATCGGCCGGCCGAGTCTTTGTTCAAAAGCAGCGACCAGTGCTTTGTTTCTGGCCGTTGCGCCTTGGAAAGCAATGACATTTCCGATGCTATTTTCATCAGCGACTTTGGTCAAATAATTTTCCCGAACGGAATGAAGCACCGCTGCCAGTGCCTCATTTACTGTGTAACCCTCACTCAGATAATGGTTGAGATCCCTTTCCATAAATACGGAACATCGATCGCTGGCCATCGGAGATTTTTGACGTTCAATTCGGCTGGAATATTCGGACAACGGGCATCCGAGTTTTTGGGCTTGCTCTTCAATAAAGCTGCCTGTGCCGGCCGCACAGACATTGTTCATGATGGAGGATGTGACCCGACCGTTTTGTAACGTCGTGAATTTGGCATCCTGTCCGCCAATCTCGATGATCGTGTCGACCCGGGGGTTGATTTCGGTGGCGGCGCGGGCGTGGGACGTAATTTCATCGACAACCATATCCGCGCCGATGATTTTGCCGATCAATTTTCTTCCCGAGCCGGTGGTTCCGGCGCCGATAATCGTTAATTGGATATGCTTTTTGCGAAGCATATCATCTATTGCGG
>JASFGN010000373.1:0-4322 GCA_050123735.1 Desulfobacterales bacterium
TCGGCCCGGTTGTTTTTCAAGGAATTGAAGGCGCTTAAACTGCGAGGCGTTGACCGCATTTCGGTTGTGGCCCACAGTATGGGCGGTCTGGTTTCCAGAGAACTGCTGACCCGCCCTGAAATAGACTATAGCGCAGCAACAACAGCCGGGCAGGTGCCCGAAGTTGTTGCGCTCATTATGGTGGGGACACCCAACCACGGCTCACAGCTGGCACGATTGCGGGTGTTTACCGAAATGCGTGATCAGATGGCACGTCTGACAAAAGGCGAAGCCAGCTGGCTGGGTTCCATTATCGACGGCGCCGGCGAGGCTAAAATCGACTTGCTGCCGGGAAGCCGGTTTTTAACCGAGCTAAACGCCCGACCGCATCCTGCGGGGCTGGACATGTTGGTTATTGCCGGTGTGACCAGCCCCTGGAAAGAAAGCGATATAAAGCGCTGGGTAAGGGATGCGCGTCAAAAAGTACCGCAAGAGAGCCAAAAATGGGTGGATATGCTGGGCGAAAACATGATTGCCATGACCGATGGATTGGGAGACGGCCTGGTGACGGTTGAGTCCACCCGCCTGGAAGGAGTGTCCCACCGAACCGTCGACGGCAACCACCTGTCGATGATCCGCAATGTCACCACCGGCAGCCGGCGCATCCCGCCGGCGGTACCCATCGTTATCGATCAATTGAAGCAACTATCTGAATAATTGTTTGGTCTACGGTTTGATAACGCTGCAGTCGAGATGCTCTGTATCAAAAAGCCGTAAGATTCGATTTTCCGTCCCTGTCTGCACGCAGAAAGGTACTGCGTGAGGGCAAATAGGGTGCCCGCCCCAGGCTGCATGGGGGTAACCTGCCGGCGGAAATGATGCAGAATCCCTCGACGGTCAGGTCAATTTTTAATGAAATATCGCATAATCGGGCGGGTTTCAGAGCGGCGGGCGCACTCTACAAATCCGGCTTTTGCATATGCCGACGCCAGACCCGTCCAGGCAAAGACATCCGGCATCCTGTCTTTTCTGGGTTCAACCGGATAGGCCTCGACAATCGTGCCGCCCTGTTTTTTGACGTGTGCAACCGCTGCGCCGATCATACGGGTGCTGATCCCCGTGCGGCGATATGACCTTTCTACAAACAGGCAGGTGATCGACCACACCGGAAGATCATCCAGCGGTTTGAGGATTCGTGAGCGTCTCAGGGCAGGGAAGTGCTCGCGCGGTGCCACCGAACACCAGGCCACCGGCTCTCCTTTAACAATGCCCAGAATTCCCGGGATTTCACCGGATTGGATGATGGCATGCATGGCCTGTCGGTTACCCGCGCCTTTCCGGAGCTCGAATTCTTTACGGGTCAGCCGCCAGAGCATGCACCAGCAGCCGCCGCAGGCACCGCGCTCGCCAAAAAGCGTTTCAAAATCAGACCATCTGTCTTTGGTCACCGGGACAAATGTCATTTTAATGCCAGTGGTTGTCATTATCCAATCGACTCTCTTTTTTCGGATTCCATTTCCTTGAGTTTTCTTCTGAGCACCTTGCCGACTGCACTTTTCGGCAGCGCGTCAATGAATTCGAAAATTTTGGGAACCTTGTAAGCCGCCAACTTTTCCCGGCAGTATCGGGTGACCTCTTCCTCGCTAAGGGTCTCCCCCTTAACGGTTACAATGAAAGCCTTGACCGTTTCACCGCGGTACGCATCCGGAATGCCGATCGTGCAGGCTTCCAGTATTTTGGGGTGACCCATGAGGATGTCATCGATTTCGAGCGGGTAAATATTGTAGCCGCCGGCGATAATCATATCTTTTTTGCGATCGACGACCGACAGATAGCCATCTTGGTCGAAGGTGCCGATATCACCGGAGTAAAACCAGCCATCCTTGATAACATTTGCGGTTTCTTCAGGCTGCTTGTAATAGCCCATCATAATCTGCGGGCCTTTGATCACGACCTCACCGGCTTCGCCGGGGGGAAGTTCTTTGGCCGGATCGTCGAGGGCGACAATTTTAATGTCCGTATCGGGTATCGGGACACCCACCGTCCCCGGCCGGACATTTCCGCCCCAGGGCGTAACTGTAGCGTAAGGGGCTGTTTCAGTCGTGCCGTAGACTTCACACATCGTTGCGCCGCTGATGTTTCTTAAAGCTTTGATCGTATCCGATGCCAGCGGAGCCGCGCCTGAAAAGAAGCCCTTGATTGATGAAAGATTCAGCTTGCGGAAATCGGGGTCAGCCAGCAACCCCACGAATAAGGTCGGCACACCCGGTAAAAAGGTGGGTTTGAATTTCCTGATCAACTGAATATTGATTTTCGGTTCCGGCCGCGGCACCATGATGTGCTCCCAGCCCTGCCAGGTCACCAGATTCTGCATGGTGGCAAATCCGGCCGAATGGAAGACCGGATAATTACCCATCAAGCGCTCTTCACCGGGATTTAATTCCGGAAACCAGGCCACGAACTGCTGAACGTTACAGCTCAGGTTGGCATGGCTGAGCATGACGCCTTTGCTGACGCCGGTGGTGCCCCCGGTGTATATCAGTGCCGCCAGCGTATCCCATTTACTCTGATCTTGAATCGGATCGGCTGAATACTGCGCGATCAGGTCACCAAAAACCAGTACGTCATCTCCGGCTTGAACCCTGCGGACCATATTCTTTTTCACCAGCGGAAAAAGCTGTTTTTTGGGAAACGGCAGATATGAATGGATATGACAGCCGATGATTTTTTCGATCTGGGTTGCTTGCTTTATTTTTTGGATGCGCGGGATCAAAAGCGTGAGGGTAATGATGTGTTTCGAGTCCGAGTCGTTGAGCTGATAGGCCAGCTCTCTTTCGGTGTAAAGCGGGTTGTTCTGGACCGTTACGGCCCCAATCCGCATGATGGCGATGTTGGCGATAATCACCTGAGGGATATTTGGAAGGCAAACGGCAACCTTATCACCCGGCCGGACATCCAGGTCCATCAGCGCCCGGGCACACTGGTTGACCATTGCGTTCAGCTGCCTGAAAGTAATTTTCTTGCCCATATAATTTAAGGCGGTATGCGCGGAGAACCTTTCAGCGGTTCGAGTGAGCGCTTCCGATATGGTGAGCTTTTCATAATCCAGGGCTTTTTTGACCCCGGGCGCATATGAGTCGTACCACAATTTTTTCTGCATGCATCCCCCCTTTCTTCTTACCTGAATTTTGTATGAAAATTAATGAGAAGTAGGATCTTTTTTATTACAGCATAGCGTGCAAATTTCACAAGTAAAAACAAGTATTGTTCAATTGTAGTGGATAATAACCCTTTTATCTCATTAATTTTCACCCTGCGGGCGAGCCGGAGGCTTCCATCTGCTGTGTTATTAAGGGCGAAGCATAGTTTAACTATAGCTTCGCCCTTAAACGCCTTGCATATGAAAGCCTCCGACGCGTGCAAAATTCAGGTGTAAAATAAACTCCATATTTTGTCCGAGACCTGTGTTGTAATCCGATTCAAAATGCTCACGTACTAACGTGTACGCTCCGCTATTGAATCGAATTACGCCTTGCTACCGAAACAAAATCTGAAGTTTTAGGTTTATTTCATAAAATATTCCTATTTGCTGTTTTTTTGCTACGAGCCGTTACGCACGAGTTTGTGCGGATCTCGCGAGTGATTATTCATGGAGCGGCTCGATCGGGAAGACGCCACGACCCCTCGGTTAATTTGTGCAGTAAAATGGATCCATGTGCAGGGACCTGGGTGTGCAACCGGCGGCGAAAAGAGCGCATGGGCGGTTGATCTTTAAACGCGAAGAGATGAGAACTGCAGCTGCAATCTGAAGCGCCGAAGCCGGTTATCGGTATGGTCGCGCCCTTTAATCCCCTAATCGTTTCTGCCCACCGGTGCTCGTAAGGTTCGGCATCATTCGTATACCATACTTCTTTTAGAAGCAAGACCGAACGTAAATAATCGATGTGCCAGTGTGGACGCAAAGAGATCCGCTTATGGTGAGTGATTCGGGCCTTAAGCCCTCCGGGACCGAAGGCGCTGCCGATATACACATAGAACCCGGGCCGGACAAAAAACTGGCCGAGTTTTCCAACTTCCACCTGCCGCTCATCATCGCAGATCATGACCAAAGCGTATGTCCCGGGCTGTGTCAGCATTTCTCAATAGTGTCTAAATCAAAATGAAAATACAAAAGTTTTTTTTAGCAACATTATGCTGTCCTATAAATCCGAAAACCTAAATCCGAAACAAATCTAAATGTAAAAAAATTCAAATCCAAAACATATAGGTTTTGAACATTCCAGTTTCGAATTTTAGGCATTTTAGCTCATTTTAGTCATTTTAGGCACTTATCAATGACCCGT
>JASFGN010000374.1:0-4318 GCA_050123735.1 Desulfobacterales bacterium
TTCGAAACGATTTTTTTCCCGGTGTAGATTTTTTTGGCGGAAATGGTATTCATGATGCTTCCTTTCGTTATGGCACGGACAGCCGTTCAGGGAGTCAAGGACCGCCCGCTCAGCGGGTGGCTTGGATTTTACCGCCATACGCGGTAAAAGACTGGGGCGCGCAGTGCCCCAATCGTTGCGGGCGAAAGCGTTTAATCTTTTTAAAAAGGATTCAAACCCGCTGGTCAGATAGGCTAAAATATGGTTGCCGGATGACGGCCGAAGGGATAAGACCTCTTGCCGCAAAATCGGCGCAAACAAAAATATACGGTTATTTGGCATAGCCGCGATCATGGCGGACGGCCTGCACTCCATGTGCCTGAAACTGCAAGTGAGGTCAGGCTATTGCGTATCAGGTTCGCTTGATGCGCTCCAGCTGGATGGTCACAAGATTGATGGGATCCGGACATTGAAGTTGAATGGAATCGCCCTGCCACCATGGCAAAGCGCCACCGAATTGAAATGTCTGCAGGCTGGGAAAAATATCATGGTAAAACCAACCACATAAACCCGCCGGATTATGGCAGCTGATGTCAAAGCTTTCGCCCGCTTTATGCCCGGCACTGCACTTTCCTTTTACGTCTGAAATGGTCGCTTTGATTTTGTAGCCTATTTTGGGATCCTGCGCCATATTCCCCTCCCTAAAATTCACTTTCACGTTCGTCTGATTTTATGCGATTGGCTCACGCAAAGCCGCTAAGCCCGCAAAGGAAAAATTAAAAATTCTTCCTATCTTGGCGCCTTTGCGTCTTTGCGAGAGATTTTAAATTTTCGTCCCTGGCCCACATATTCAACTTTCTTATTATGGTTTTTTGATCAAGCTGCGTAGGTTATTTTCATCGATCCAGAAGCGCAGGGCGGCGCGTTTGTCAACCGGTCTGGCATAATTTTGCCGGGCCGTTTGTGAGATATTTGCCGGTTCGGCCCCGATGGCGCTGGATGTGTTTTAAGATGATCCTCCTCCAGGACGAAGTGGTGCTTATTTTTGGATGGTTTCTTAAAACCGGATGTGATCGGTTCAAACCATGTTTTTGGCCACTAACCGAGCAAAATGTTCAAACGAGCGGTCATAGCTGCGCTCTCTGTCATTCGGGAAACAGCAGGCGGGCAATTCGCGACTGTTTAGATGATAGCTCAGACATTCACAGCAATTTCCCTTGCGGGGACAGGGTTCATAACTGCAATTACATTTTTTAAGATTTTGCTCAGTTCTGCATTCCATCAATGCCTCCTTATCCAGTACCGCTTTTACATGTAATTGTTTTTGATCACTGCTTCCAAGGGCCTCAATTTTATAGTGCCCGGACCGTCGGATTCAATATAGAGCACATAATCATCGTAAATTCCGCCCAACAGGATGTCTATCCTGCGGGTTCGTTTGATGAAAATCCCGTTTTTGTCATAAACAATTTTACCTTTACCGTCTTTGACAATGGTAATGGCAAAGAGGTCCTGCTTGCCGACTTTGACCGAAAAGCGGTCACCCGATTTAAAGCTGCTGTCAGCGAGCTCATTTTTATGAATAAATATCCCTTTGCGATCAGAGTCGTAATTTGCCACGGGCAAACCGGCAATGTCGTTTTCCGATACCATTGATCTCTTCCTTTATCGCCACAGTTATGTACCTGCCCATATCATGAACCGCCGGCAGTTTCCATGGCAAAATGTTGAAAATCAAAGACCCGCTCACATTTGACAGACCAGCAGTCATCGATTAAAATTTTAGACATGATCGTGCACAAATTAAAAGCATTCTGGATTGTCGGCAGCGTATTTCTGCTGACATTTGCCGTCCTTTTCAGCATTCGTTTGGGCATACTGGAAAAGGTATTTTTCCGCCCGCGTTCACTTTCTGTGGATTCAATCGATGCGGTTTCCAAGCGCAATACCTGGATGACCATACTCCAGGGTGGGCGTAAAATCGGTTTTTCCCACACCCGTTTTAATCCGGAACCGACCGGCTATCGCCTGACCGAAACCGTGTATATGCGTATCAATACCATGGGGATGACCCAGAATATCAGCCTGAACACCAGAAGCCGTCTGAATCCGGATTTTACGCTGCAGTCAGTTGATTTTGAAATCAGTTCAGGCCGGTTCCGCTTTTCCGTTGAAGGTAAAGTTGACGGAAATAACCTGCAGGTGACAACCCAGAGTGCCGGTGCGAGACGTGAGCTGAAAATACCGTTCAAAGAAAAACTATACTTAATGAACGGTATCATGGATGCCGTCGCCGCCACCAAACTGCAAACCGGTGACAAATATGCGTTTAAAATTTTCGATCCGGCCTCCATGGGGCAGGTTGATGTCATTGTGGATGTAATCGGCCCGGAGCGTATTGAAATCGGAGGCATCGATCAATCGGCCACAAAAATATCTTTAAATTTCAAGGGTGTCACTCAACTGGCCTGGATTGGAGAAGAGGGTCATGTCATCAAGGAAAAAGGGCTGCTGGGTATCAGCTTGATAAAGACCGACCGCAAGGATGCCCTTAACGGGCTGTCCATTCAGCCGAGCCAGGATCTGACAACGTTTGCCTCGGTTGCTTCGAATGTCCAGCTTGAAAATGCGGCTGACCTCAAGGTCTTGCGAGTAAGGGTTGAAGGGATACCCTTCGAGAGGCTACAATTGCACGGCGGCAGACAAACTTTGGAAGGACAGGTGCTGACGGTAAAAAAGGAAACGCTGAGCCATCTGGCCTCAGAGCTTAAAATTGAAAATCTGACAGCTTTACAGAAAGTATTCTTAAGACCAGGGCCGTTCATTCAATCTGACCATCAAAAAATCCGGGATTTAGTCCAGGAAATTTTAAAAGACGATCCCGCTGCCGATCCGCTGACCCGGGCCGAAAAACTGATGAACTGGGTCTATACCCAGATTGAGAAGCGGCCCGTTCTGTCTCTGCCCGATGCACTTTCCACTCTTGAAAACAAAGTTGGTGATTGCAATGAGCACGCCGTTTTGCTTGCTGCGCTCGGTCGGGCGGCCGGCATTCCCACCCGCATCGAGGCCGGGTTGGTGTATTTAAAAGGCCGCTTTTATTATCATGCCTGGAACCTCATGTATCTGGGTCAGTGGGTCACGGTCGATCCGGTATTCGGCCAACTGCCGGCTGATGTCAGCCATCTGCGATTTGCAACCGGCTCTCCGGAACGACAACTGGATATCATGGCGGTAATCGGCAAAATCCGTCTGACGGTTTTACAATAGTATGTTGTCACTCGTTAATTGTTAGTTGTCAGTGGTCCGTTGTCCGTTGCAGGCCGCAAGAAAACCGCCATTCGGATTGGTGATCTTCAACGGACAACGGACAACAAATAACAAACCGTTTATTTCTACCCGACTGAGACGATATAACCCGGAATTATGTTATAATAAGTAGAACCTGGATTGCATATTATGATTGAACTAAAAGACCTGACAAAAAAATATGGTGATTTTAAAGCCGTTGATGATCTGAACCTGTGTGTGAAAAAAGGTGAGGTTTTCGGATTTATTGGCCCCAACGGTGCCGGTAAGACCACCACCATTAAAATGATGAGTGGCATTCTGGAACCCACCAGGGGCACGGTATTTATTTCCGGTATCAACATGCAGGATGCACCCGAAAAAGCAAAAAGTAAAATTGGCTTTATTCCGGATCGACCCTACCTTTACGAAAAACTCAGCGGCATGGAATTTTTGAAATTTACCGCTGATTTGTATCGGGTACCCGCAGAAACCTTTCAGGCAAGCGCCCATCAGATCCTTAAGGACTTTTCACTGGCGGACTGGGCCGATGAGCTGGTCGAATCTTACTCCCATGGTATGAAACAGCGGCTGATCATGTCGGCTGCCCTGCTACATGATCCGGAGGTGATTATCGTAGATGAACCCATGGTGGGACTTGACCCGGCGGCCATTATAATGGTCAAAGCGCTTTTCCGGAAACTTGCCGGCAAAGGGGTGACCGTTTTCATGTCGACCCATACGCTCAAGGTTGCCCAGGACACCTGTGATCGGATCGGTGTGATTAACAAAGGCCGTTTAATTGCCACCGGCACTACCCAGGAATTACAGCGCGCGGCCAATATCAGCGAGGCCGACCTGGAGCAGGTGTTTTTGAACCTAACCAATAACGTCCCCCAAACCTAAATGAGCGTTTCAAATTTAGAAAAGAATGAACGATGTTCTGACCCTGTTTAAACCCCGAGTCTGGCCGATCAAAAACCGTGCGTTCTCAAAGGCAAACGGCAAGGGCAACGCACGCTTTTTTTTGCTGGGCACGTTCGGCCTGCTT
>JASFGN010000375.1:0-4315 GCA_050123735.1 Desulfobacterales bacterium
AGTTTTCGGCGGTCACCGTATCGATTCCGGCACCCGATCAAACAATAATAATCCAAGACGATTTCGATAAGTTATAATTTAAAACAAGAAAAATGTGAATCTAAAAAAAACCTTCAAGGCAGCTCGCAATGAAAAGGGTTTGCATAAATTTTATCGCACTGATATAAAATTTTTGCACCTTGCACTTGCATCTACTTTAGAACGCTCCTTGGTTCCAGGTGCACATTTATTATTGCATCCGGGGCTATGCGCGATGGCCGACAATAAATCTTACCGTTTTTTGCTTTAGCGGCTGGCAATGCAATATTGGTTTTATATACAGTTACATAAGAGGATTCTGGCCTTTCGCAAACTTTAGCCCGGAGAGTGCACCAATAATGGCATATTCATTGCTATGTCTGAGGCCAAATCTTTTCCAAAAGGCGGAATCGCGAGCTATCAAGATTTTTTATTTAATAAAATCAAATATTTATTATAAAGACACCCTATTATTCTACTATTCTACCATCCGGGATTTTGAATAGGGCTTCAAAGATCCACGGGGCGAATGCGCCGGTCTTGTGAGACCCCAATATTAATATTCTTTTAAGGAGGAAGGACATGAGCAAAACTATTTTGGTTGTCACATCGATTTTGCTGCTTTTTATGTTCGCTGCTCCCGTGATTTGGCACAGCAACGCCTTGGCGGAAACGCTGGAGGAAGCGATCGACAAGGCCGCCAAGGGGACCGAAAAAGGACAGATCAACATGGAAGCAGAAAAGGGGTATTTGGGCATTCCGGGAGGCCCCAAGCTCAACCCCGTTATCGGGCTGCTGTGGGCCATCTGGGTCGGGTGGATCTTTTCCACCGTCGGGGCCTTCGGGGGGATTATGGCCGGTGTGGGTCATATGACCATCTACGGCTTGGGCTCTTATGCCAAAACATTTAAAACCACGGCGCCCGGCCTGAACAAATTCATTACCGACAGCATCCGGGTTTCCAATCAATGGCTCGTGGGCCTGTCGGCCCTGGTATCCAGCATCAACTACCACCGGCAGAAAAGACTGGTGCCAGCCCTGGGCGCCTTCCTGGGAGCGGGAGCCCTGTTTGCCACCCTGTTGGTTGTTTTTACTACCGCGGGTAAAATTAAATTCTCACAATACCAGGGCTGGTTCGGGCTGTGCGTATTTGTTATCGGCGGGTTCATGATCTACGAGATGACGCCCAAGGGGCAGGCCTCAAAGAAAGAAGCCCAGGCTGCCGCCAAGGCTTTTGAAGAGACGATCAAGTCCAAAGGCAAGATCGAAGACCAGGGCGTCAAAACCCTCAAGTGGAGCCTAACCAAAACCCAGATCTCGTTTTTCGGTCAAACCTTTACCTTCAGCCCCGTGTGGGCCTTTATCGGCGGGTTCTTCATCTCGGCCATTGCCTCTTTTCTGGGTATCGGCGGCGGATTTTTATATGTTCCCTTTCTTACCAGCGTGGTGGGCCTGCCCATGTTTGTGGTGGCCGGGACTTCGGCGCTGTCGGTGCTGATCGGCATGATCTTCGCGATCTTCAATTTCATGGTCTTGAAGGGGGTCATGGTTCATTGGTCGCTTATCGGAATGGAGTTGATCGGCATCTTTATCGGCTCGATGATCGGACCCCGAACCGGAAAATACATTCCGGCCAAGGTCCTGAAAGGCATATTCATCGCCCTGGCCATTTTCATCGGCCTGCGCTACACCTTACGGGGCTTTTTCGGAATTGCCATTATCTAAACGTTCTGCCGAACGGGTTCAGGGTCGGGCAAATGATTTGCCCGGCCCTCGCCCCGCCGGTTGACATTGCGGCCCCAAAGCTTTATAGCGGTTGTCAAAAAAACGTTCCGTTTGCGGAGGGTTTTTTTGCTACAAGCGCTTATGCCGCCATCCTTTTATTTGGAACGTATTTATGACAAGCGGTATAAATGTTGTTTAACAAAACCCGGGCTTTGGGCGCAAAACCGGAAACCGTTTCCGGGGAATCAACAATGCAACCATTTTTTGACTCGCTTTTCTATAACCTCGATGCGTTCCTGATTTTCTTTTATCGAATCACGGGGGAAAGCCTTGTCGATTATTTCATCGGCACCTTTGTCCTTGCATTTCTCTGTGTCATTATCGGAGAGCTCAGCATCTCTCTGGCCATCAAGTTTAACAAGCGTTATCTGGATTCAATGTCAAAGGAGATGAAGCAAAAGGAGATGCTTTCCATCGCGGCCTACCAGGCCGGGGATAGAGACGGCTACAAGTCTTTAAACAAAGAGGCCACCGACATCTGGGGAAAGCATTTCTTTACCATGGTGGCCTATTCCGCCGGAATCCTGTGGCCGATACCATTTGCCCTGGGGTGGATGCAAACGCGATTTGCCGGCGTGCAGTTTGATCTGGCATTGCCGCTGTCGTTTCTTTTTGGAAAATCGGTAGGATATATATTTACGTTTATTCCAATTTACATTCTCAGTCGCATTCTGTTCAAGTACCTGCGTCCGCATCTGCCCTATTTCAGAAAAGTCCAGAGTTTCCTCAACCAGCATGACAGCGGCAATCCGCGCTAATTATATTTAATAAGCTGCAGATCGACAACGCTACAGCTCCATTCCGCTGCCGCAACGGATGAAGCTTCAGCGCTGCCAGAAAAAATATTATAGCGTTGAATCCATCTGGCTGTGAGGAATAGAACGTATGAAACTCCTAAGATATTTCCGATCCATTACATGGATCAGCGCAATTCTGATCATCGCCGAGCCGGCCTTCGCCACCCAGGCCCACAGCGCGCCTGAAGGTCTTTATGCCCATCAGCTGGCCCATATTTTTTTCATCATTTCCATGGGGGTGCTGATTTACTGGCTGAGAGCCCGCCAATTGGTGCAGTCTGCCGGTTGGCGCTATATTCAATACGCAGCCCTGTTTTTTATCCTTTGGAATCTGGATGCCTTTATCGTCCATCTGCTTGAAGAACAGCTGGCCGTCATTGACATACAGCGGATCAACCCCTGGCAGATCCATATAACGGCATCCAATCACTCAAAAGCTCTGGTGTGGCTGTATTATTTCGCCAAATTTGATCACCTGCTGTGTGTGCCCGCACTCCTTTTGCTATATTTTGGACTCAGGCGTTTGATTAAAACCACAGAAACCCCGCCACCAAGGCTGGCCGCATCATGATCATCTCCTCTTTGCCAATCTGGATCGTCGATATGGTCGGTTCGATCCTTATGATCGTATTTTCGTTTCTATGCCTCAGCCTCGTGCGAACGCTTAGAAACCGCGATCAGAGCAATGTGATCTGGACTTACCTGTTCTGGGTCTGTTTGGGACTGGCCGGTTTTGCCATTTCGCGGTCGGCCGGCCACATCTTAAAACAGATTCTGGTATTATCCGGCTTCGAGGCGATCTGGTCTTCCATCAGACCATACAGTGGGGCCATTAACTCTCTGATGTTTGTATTTGTCGCTTCGGTGACTCTCTTTTTCGAGCGCATCTGGAAGATCTATCAGCAAATATCCAAAGACAAGCAGACGCTGCAAAAGGTCAGCGATGAGCTGCGTTTTCTCAATCAGAATCTGGAAAACCTGGTCGCCGAGCGCACCCGGGAGCTGGCCGTTTCCGAACATAAGTACCGTCGAATCTTTGAAGTGTCCCGGGACATGATTTTGGTAACGCAGCCCGACGGTGCCATTATCAACCTGAATCCGGCCGGATGTAAATTGCTCGGTTACAAAGAGCTGCCACCGTCATTTTCCCGAAAATCATTTGCTGATTTTTTCGTCAAAGCCGCGGACTGGCGTAAAATCAGAGAAACGATCGAACATCACAGCTTTATTTCCAATGCGGAGGTCAGTCTAAAAGACACGGATGGCAAACAGATTCGGGTCCTGGTCAGCGGAAGCCTGGACAGAGGGTTTTCAGATCGGGACGCCAGCATCCATTTTCTGGTCAAAGACATCGAACAGCGACGCATTGTCGAAGAGCAGATCGCACAGGCCGACAAACTGGCCTCCATCGGGCAGCTGTCGGCCGGAATCGCTCATGAAATCAACAATCCCCTGGGGATCATTTTGGGATACACCCAATTGTTGATCCGTAATGAAAAACCGGGCACCGAAAAATTCGATGATCTCAAAACCATCGAAAAGCACGTGCGCAACTGCAAATCCATCGTCGAGGATCTGCTTAATTTTGCCCGCAGTTCCAAACCGAATGAAGATGTGATTCGCGTGGATGATGCCCTGGAGGATGTCTTAAATTTCATGCAGCAGCATGCCGGCCTGGATAATATTCGCGTTGAACGAAACTTCGATAAGACGGT
>JASFGN010000376.1:0-4312 GCA_050123735.1 Desulfobacterales bacterium
CTTCATTTTTAAAAAAAATGGGCTATACCCCGCAGGATGTCATTGGAAAAAAATGCCACCAGGTGTGGTATAAATTAGACACCCCCTGCAATGAAGATAAAAAACATTGCCCGTTGCAGGAAGTGGTGCGCAACAAAGGCCATGTTCATCGCATTCGCAGACGCATTTTGCCCGACGGCCAAGTCCGATATTATGAAGTCAGTGTTTATCCCATCTGGGAAAAAGGCGGCAAAATTTCCAAGTTCGTCCACATCAGTCGCGATATCACGCAGCAGAAAAAAGAAGAGGAGGAGATCACCCGCCGTCTGGAACAAATGGTTGATGAACGCACCCGGCAACTGAAGGAAACCCACAAAAAGCTGATCCACCAGGACAAGATGGCCTCTCTGGGCAAACTGTCAGCTTCGGTGGTTCATGAAATCAACAATCCCATTGCCGGGATTCTCAATTTGATCATGTTAATGAAACGGATCGTCAATGAAGATGCCATTGGCAAGGCCCAGATTGATCAATTCAATCAGTATCTGACCCTAATGGAAACCGAAACACGGCGCACCAGCCGGATCGTATCCAATCTTTTGGCCTTCTCACGCCAGTCCAAAATGGAGCTCAAACGCGTCAATCTCAACCGGTTGATCGAAAAGACACTGTTTTTAAATGCAAACTTGCTCAAAATCAGCGGCGTCAAAGTGCAAACCCATCTTGATCCGGACCTGCCGGACATGATTGGCTCCGAAGATCAGCTCCAGCAGGTGTTCATGAATCTGTTGTCCAACGCCGCCGAGGCCATGGAATCCAAAGGGGGCGGGCGGTTGTTGATTGAAACCCGGCACTCGTTGCGTGAGAACAAATTGCTGGTCGATTTTAAGGACACGGGTGTGGGCGTTCCGGAAAAAGATTTATCAAAACTGTTTGAGCCCTTTTTTACGACCAAAAAAAAGGGCAAGGGCGTGGGACTGGGCCTGTCAGTGGCCTACGGAATTATCCAGGAACACGGCGGCTCAATTTACGTGGAATCATATGCCGGTGAAGGCACCAACTTTAACATTAAGTTGCCATTAAAGCCGGTTGAGGAGAAACTTGAAGCGCAGGGAGGTCGCGGTGAGCAACGTTAAGATCCTGATTGTCGATGATGAATTGATTATGCGCGAATCTCTGGCGGGCTGGCTGGAACGCGACGGCCATGCCGTGCAGAGCGCCGCCAGCGGGGAAGAGGCTCTCGAAAAAGTCAAAGAGACCCAATTTGATATTCTGCTGGTGGATATCAAAATGGAAGGCATGAGCGGTCTGGATGTGTTGCGCAAGGTCAAGGAAACCGACCCGGATGCCGAAGTGATCATGATCACCGCCTATGGTTCCATCCCTTCGGCAATTGAGGCCATGAAAGACGGTGCCTTTGATTATATGCTCAAACCATTTGATCCCAACGAATTGGGTGTGCTGATCGAAAAGATCATCCAACATCAAGAGCAGGCGCGTGAAAATATCTACCTCAAAGAACAATACAGGGAGCGCACCCGCTTTGAAAGCATGATCGGCCAGTCCGAACCCATGCAGAAAATTTTTGATCTCATCTGCGACGTGGCGCCCATGGACTCTACCGTCCTGATCACCGGTGAGACCGGAACGGGTAAAGGGCTGGCAGCCAAAGCCATTCACACCAATAGCCCCCGGCGTGACGGCCCGTTTGTGACGGTTAATTGCGGCGCCATTCCGGAGCATCTGATGGAAAGCGAGTTGTTCGGGCATCAAAAAGGCGCTTTCACCGATGCCAAGGAGACCAAAAAAGGGCGGCTGGAGTTGGCCCATGGCGGCACCCTGTTTTTAGACGAAATCGGAGAGATCAGTATGCGGATGCAAATCGACTTGCTGCGGGTATTGGAAGATCGCGTGTTTTATCGCGTGGGTGGCACGCAGCCCATTGAAGCCGATTTTAGGGTGATCGCTGCCACGAACCGTAAGCTGGAAACCGCCATTAAATCCGGTGATTTCAGAGAAGATCTGTTTTACCGATTAAATGTGATCTCCTTCACGATGCCATCTTTAAGCCGGCGAAAAGAAGATATCCCGCTGCTAGCAGAGCATTTTCTGTATCGGTTTTCTCAGGAAACCAATAAACCCATCGATAGTATCAGCCGCGAAGCCATGGATGAAATGATGATCTATGACTGGCCGGGAAATATTCGGGAACTGGAAAATGCTATTGAGCGGGCGGTTGTGGTCGGCCGACAGCGTGAAATCTTCCCCGAAGATTTACCCATTTTTTGCCATGAGCCCGCGCCGGCAATCAGAGCCCATTCGCTCAAAGATGTAGAAAAGACCCACATCGAACGCATACTGAGCGAGAACCATTGGAACATCGCCAGAAGTGCTAAAATCCTGGGAATCGACCGCTCCACCCTCTATAGCAAAATCAAACGGTATGATATTGAAAAGATAACTTGACGTCCCTATCTTCAAATACCATTGTCATTTCCCCCATCGGAGACTTCATACCCGAATTGTTGGATCGTGTCAGGTCTGAAATTAAGCGTATTTATGGGTTCCCGACTGAAGTCCGGTCACTCTCAGAGGACCTTGAATTTGCGTTTGATCCCAATCGCAATCAATATCACTCCACCCCGATCCTGGAGCAACTGGCCCGTAAAGCCCCATCAGACGCTCTTAAAGTGCTGGCCCTGGTTCAGGTGGACCTGTTCATTCCGATTTTAACCCATGTTTATGGCGAGGCGCAGCTGGGCGGCAAGGCCTGTATTGTATCCACCATACGGCTCAACGACGGGCACGGTTCCTTGGACACCCAGGAGCCTTATTTGAGCCGCATCATCAAAGAAGCCATTCACGAGCTCGGCCATACGTTCAAATTACGTCACTGCCGGGAACATACCTGTTTGATGCACTATTGCCGCAACGAGAGTGATGTTGACCGCAAATCGGACCAGCTGTGCCGTTATTGCAGGATCCTGCTGGGAGACGAGATTAAAAGGCTGCAAGCAAAATAAGGGATTACAGCCTCAACTGTAATCCCTTAATTCTGAGCGCGGGTCTTGCTTCCATTCAATGCAAGCGAGACCCAATGGCTGAAAAAAAATTAGGTTCTTAAAAATTCCCGGGTCAGCTTCTGCCAACCAAGCTGGGGCATGTTGCCGAATATGTCTTCACCCAGGTACCCGCCGTCAGCGGCCAGCGGACCGGCGGTTTCCTCGATGACTTCATAAAGGCGATTGACTTCTTGTTCCAGATATTCGCTGGCCTGATCTCCGATCATGAGGCGCTTCAGATCCTGGCGTAGATTGGCGCAGTGCAGGCGCAAAATCCAGCTCTGACTGTAAGGATCTTCACTGCCCCGGCTGCCGCGCTCGCGCAGCGCCGGATTAATATCGGTGACCACCCCGCTGATCGGAGATAGCAACCGGGCTTCGTTGTCCTCCCGCCGCAAAGATATGTCCTGTCGATCCTGTTCCAGCTGTTTGCCCATCAGGGGAGCTTCGATTTGATCCAGCGGTCCCAGCAGGCGCAGGGAGAAATCGTCCAGACCGACACGCACTGTCGACCCTTCTTCGATTTTTACCCAGGTGTGTCCCGGGTGCAGGTAAAATCCGTGCGGAATCTTGAACCCCTTGACGTCTATAACATTTACCGGTTTGACAACGGCGTGCACGGCAAACTGGTCATTGAAATATTGATCGAATTCGCAATTGCCGCATTGATAGTCATGGGTGCAGGCACGAAATTCAATGTGGCCGATCATATGGTGCAGACAGGACTGTTTCCAGGCCGGCAGCTCACGTAATTTATCTTTCCAGAAAACAATGCGCCCGCGTTTGCCTTTTGGCATCTTACCGTGTTCCTTGAGACTTTTGTTTTCAGCTGCGGTGCGGCGCATGGCCCGGTCGTAAGCACAGGCCGCACACTGGTATTTGAGCCGGCAAAACTTATGGGGTACAATACCCGCCTGCATCCAGATGCATGGTGGGTGGTCGGCGGTTTGTTGAGTTTCCATTCGGATCGGAGCCATGATGATTCTCCTTGCCATAAACAAGTAGTTAATGGTTATTGGTTATTCGGGATGACACTATGAACTGTCATTTATTTACCCATAACCAATAACAGATAACGGATAACTAAGTTCGTAAGAACTTGTGGGTTAGATTTTTCCAGCCCAAATCCGGCAGATTGCCATAAATGTCATCCACCAGATAACCGCCATCAGCTGCCAGGGGACCGGCCACCTCTTCAATCATGCCTTCCAGTTCGCTGACTTCGGTGTTCATCCAGCTCAGGCTGTCCTGATCGACCATTAATTGCTTCA
>JASFGN010000377.1:0-4307 GCA_050123735.1 Desulfobacterales bacterium
GACCAAAATGAAAAAAACACAAAAGTTGAATCATTCGAGGAAGATTTAGCAGATACTGAAAGTGATGATTTAGATACCAAAGGTGCGGATACCAATCAACTTCAGGAACAGAACACGCCATCACATGCAGAATCAGATGATAATCCTGAAAGCACCCTGCGCAATACAGATGGCGCTGATTTATCAGGCGATATCACAAATCCGGGCGAAGAAAGCGACGAATTCTCAATGCAAGCCGAACCACCCGATACGACCGAAACGGGGCAGACGGATGTAAAGGGCGATATCGCAGAGCAACCGCCGGAAGACATGGATCCGCAAACGACCGGAGACACTGTCGATCAAAAACCTGATCATGCAGATGCTGACGTTGAGACGGCGGAATCAGCAGCTGATGACGCCGCCATCATCAACGCAGAAGCCAGCCCCTCTGTTGATTCCACACCGTCTGATGGGGATGCGGATCAATTCGATCAGCAACAGGGATCGCCGGAGGAAGAAGGATCTTCAGAATTTCAGGAGGAATCGCAAACCAGCGAAAACCCGGTCGACGGCACCGCCGGACCGCCCCCCGCTGATGATGACCAACAAGCCGTTTCCCACGAAAAAGAAACACTCTCTCAAGCTGCGGCTGCAAAAACATCAATCAAAAAAATTGCGGTGTCTGCGGTTTTGATCACCGCTCTTTTTTCCGGTTTTTTCATTTTTGAAAACAAGTCAAAGATGAACACGGACGAAACCGTTGCTGAGGCGCCTATGGAAGATCAGCCACAGCCGTTTATACCTGAAAACAAACAAATTGTGGAAATTATGTCTGCGGTGGCCCCCAGTATTTATGACGACCCCATCAATGAGGTCAGTGTTCTCAGAGACAGCCTGTTAAAAAAGCAGGCAGAAGTGATCGCACTCAAGAAACGGTACCGGCAGAGCATTGAAGAACTTGAAAAAGAAATTTTAGATGAGCAACGCAAAGCCGATGTTCAGACATTTCTGCAGGCCACTAACCATAACCGAATCGTTTTCAGCCTGAAAACCATTCAGCGGCGTCAGGCCTATATCAGACAGTTGGAAAAACCTCTACAATGGGTTTCGGGAGCCTGTGAGGAATTGCTGTTCTTAAAAAGACGCGTGCAGACGGATCTGCGGGTGTCTGCAATTGCCGGCGGAATTGATATGGACAGTCATGTCCGGCAGATGCATCGGGCACTTAAAGAATACCGACCCACAGCAGACAAACTTGCCATTGATCCGACAGACGCCCATCTGGAATCGCTTGAAACCATATGGCAGCGGATCCAGGAAAAACAGGATCTCGTTTCAGCTGAGCCGGTTTACTCTAAAAACCAGATCATTTCCGCGCAAATTTGTGCCGGAGATTTTAATCGTTTGGGTGAGCTTTCTGAAATAACAGCTGAAACGGCAAAGTGCATCACTGAGATGCAGGCTTCGGATCTTTTTCTGAATCAGATTAACGAGATATCACCGGGAGCTGCCAGACAGCTGTGTCAATGGAAAGGCAGCTGGATCTGCATGAATGGCATCAGAGCGCTTTCGCCCCGGGTGGCCCACTATCTATTTCAGTGGGATGGCCACTGGATTTCTTTAAATGGATTGACCGAATTTCCCGCTGAACTCGGTGAAGCCCTTTTAAAATGGCAAGGCCGGCAATTGGAGCTAATGGGATTGCTCGATACGGCTGATTCGCGTGCGCAGATCGGGATTGAATATCTGGCAGAGTGGGAGCGATCGGGAGGGAAGTTATTTGTCCCCGAAAACCTCCGCAAAAAAATAGACGCCTTGAACCAACAGTCTGGATAGAACAATACTGAACATTCAGGAGTTCAAATGAAATCGCTTGTAAGCAGAAGATTTTGTCTGGTCATCGTCATCCTGTCGATCGCAGGATCGGCGATGGCCGCCGGCGGTCTTAAAACACATACCCTCCAAGGCAAAATAAACGACATATCCATGTTGCGGGCTAAGATAATCGATAAAATCGACCAGGCCGTTGAAATGCGCCATTATCTGGCAGAGCGGTTGGATGAGCTGCGCGTGGAAATCCGTTCCGAACAGATAACTGCCGGGGTTTATACGCATCAGGCGGCTCTGCAAAATTTGCGCATCCGCTACAACCTTACTCTCATACAAAGCCTGCAGGCCTATATGAGTCTAATCGACGAGCGTGTCCATTACTTCCAAACCGGCAATGCACGCTTAAAATTTTTAATCGATCAAATCCATGATGATTTAGCCATCATCGGCATTTTAGAAGACATGCAAATCAAAAACCTTATCGAACGTATCGATCTTGTTTTAAATGAATTCAATCCTGAAATGCAGAAACCGGTTATCAACCTCGCCCGGATCCGTCTGCTTCCCACCGAATATGTTTGGGAAAATATCTGCCTCAAAGAAAATTAAATTCGATCATTTTCCGATTGAAAACAAATATCTCTGCGCACCTCAACGGTTAGGCCGATAAACCGCGTTGAAGAGCGGCATTGAAAGCAAACTGAAGATGCCTATGTTTGGATATTCAATTTTTTTTTGAAATCCACATCCCGGAGGTATTGCAGCATGCACCACCGAATTTTTCAGGCATCCGCCTGTCTGATGATCATTTTCGTTCTATTCCTTCTCAACGCACCGGCCACAGGAAATGATTTCACCACAACCGATCAGCTGTTCAACGGCCACATGTGGCAGTTGCTCAACGATTTCCAGAAGACCGCTCATTTAACAGGCATTCAGGAGGGCATCCGGCTGTGTCTGTCGCAGATAAAAGAAGATCTCCTCATTCCGCCTGCGCTGATGGCCTCGATGAAGGAATCCGGCATGTTTGATCGGCGCCGCATGCTGTTTAGCATACAGGGCGTGGACGCTATTTCCAATCGCCTAGACGCCTTTTACGGTGATGCCGATAATCTGTCCATTCCGATTATTGAAGCCTTCCGGCATGTTGCGCTTTCATTGAATTTTACCGATCCAGAGGAGGTGGCGCAGGACCTGGACCGGCTAAAATTAAAATATAAAAGGTAAATTTATTTAACACTTTGAAATTTATAGTAAAAATTACATCAAGCTTGTCAATAACCTTCATTTACGCTATGATATAAGGAATGGGCAAACCGTTAAGCCCCAAAATACGGATGTCATGGTGAAATGAGGCAAGTTAAATGAAGAAAGGCGCGTTGATTGGAATCGTTCTGTTCGGTGTGCTCTTGTGCGGCGGGTCCTGTTCGGGTCCCAAAATATCGGTGGAAGAGGAAAATGTGCTGACAGCACTTTCCAACATCCAGCAAGGCCTTGAAAACAACGCGAGTTACGAAGAATTTATTGAATTGCTGAATCAGGCTAAAATTGAAATCGATCGATTAAAAGCCAATTCTGAAAACAACCCCTGCTTTTTAGGAGCCGTTGATCAGTGCTTTGCATTTTACCATACCGGCGGCAAGGCGTGGCGACAAAAAATGGTCGCAACCGACGAGGTGCGCAAAAACGATATGGATCTTACCCTATCGGTTCTGCAATCGCGCGCCGCACTCTCCATCCAGTTGGCGGGCAATTGCTATGAAGACTAAAAGCCATACCCTGACCCTTTAGCCAACAAACCCTACCGGTCCAACCTGCAGCAGTTCATGCATCCTGAGTTGATGTAACATCATGCCGAAGGATTCGGCTGATCCAGATGCTGCAGAAATTCCCTGAACCAGGGCGGATTCTGCCAGATGACATAGACCAGAAAAATCGCGCTGAGGGGAAGAAAAAAAACGACCAGGTCCAGCAGGAGAATGAGAATGCAAATCAGGATCCGTTGTTTTTTATCCATGCGTTCCTCCGTACGCAATCCGATTGGAAATATTAATATCGGCGTTTTTGCAGCATGGGGTCTAAAGCGGTCGCACAATCTGTCCGGCAAGATTGAAAAAGGATGGTGAACAGCAAATGATCACCTGTTCAACGTCACAGAAGCCCGTTGTCTTTTAATATCGTCATGGATCTTTGACCGATGGTGGTCACCTGTGTCAGGGCCTGGGTGAGATGGTAGCCGGCTTCGTGCGCCACATTGGAATTGATCATGATCATGGCGGTATCGATGCTTTTTTCGACTGCCTGCCAGAGCTCATTTGGTGCGGTCTTTTTGCATATCAGTATCTCGCTGCCGATCATGCCGACCAGTGACTTAATGATCTTTTCGGCGCCGGGTTTATCTGCTTCAGGCAAGGCTTTGAAAAGTTCGACCGCCTGCGAGGCCCAGATCAACCCGCTCTTGATTTTTTCACTCTGAGAAAAAGTCGTAATCGCAT
>JASFGN010000378.1:0-4293 GCA_050123735.1 Desulfobacterales bacterium
CCCTTTTGAACGCGCTCGGGTTTGTCTTTGTTAAAGCCGGACTCCACCAGATACATGCCGCCGTCCAGTCCTGTGAGCAATCCTTTGATCCCATGTGATATGGAGCTGATTTTCAACCCCAGCGATGACAGGTTATCCTGCAGCTGGCGAATCTGGGTGATGTTGGTGGACATCTCCATAACATGTGTGACCTCTCCAGCGCTATTGCGAAGGGGCGCCGTCCAGATCAGCACATTATACCGTTCGCCGGCTTTGGAGGTGACCACCATTTCCGTCTGGTGTGATTGCCCATCTTCGAAAGTTTTCATCACCGGGCAATTGGGGCACGGTTCATTCCGATGTTTGTATACCTCATAACAAAAAGCACCGTATTCGGTGTCAAAGTCTTCCGTAAAACGGCGATTGGCCGCCGTCAGCCGGAACTGGCGATCCTGCACCGAGATATAACAGGGCACTTCATCAAATAGCTGCTGGTAGCGCTGCTGGCTGCGGTCTAATTCTTCCTGCAGGCGCTTGACTTCCGCAAGGTCAGCCGATATCTCCACCACCAGTTCCACATCGCCATTCTGATTGCGAATCGGTGCGGTGTTGACCATCACCGGCGCTTTATCGCCGCTTGCGGTCTTAACGGTTGCCCGGGCGCGCACTCCGATGCCGCTGTTGTATGTCTCAGCCGCCGGGCAATTGGCTTTGGTGCCTGTTTTTCCCTCATAGACTTCCCAGCTATCATGGCCGACTTTATCACCGAGGCGGTCCCGGTACAATGGATTGACCGCGATCACCTTTAGCTCGGGGCTGTGAATGGAAACAAAGCAGGGCATTTCGTTAAAATAGGTCAGGCCGCCTTCCAGATCCACGGCCATATCGCGCATGGCGGCAGACAACCCTTCAACCGCCTGCCCGACGGCAACCTGCCGTTCAATTTCTATGAGCTTTGCTGACTTTTCGCGCACCAGAGACTCGAGATTTTCAGTATATTCCCGCAGCTGCTGCCGCATGCGGATCTTTTCATGAGCCCGGTTTAAGGCAATTTCCAAGACATCCTCGTTGATCGGCTTGGTGACAAAATCAATGGCCTGATACTTGAGGCTTTTAATGGCCAGATCCATATCCCCGTGGCCGGTTATCATAATGACTTCGGTGTCGGGATTTTCCTGCTTGAGGGCCCGCAACAGCTTGATTCCGTCCATCCCCGGCATTTTAATGTCGGTCAGCACAATCGCAGGGTTTTCCCGGCGGAAGATATCAAGGGCCTCTTCACCACTTTGAGCCGTAAAAACCGTATACCCGCTGTCGGATAGCGATATACCGAGGACTTTGCGAATGCCCTCTTCGTCATCTACCAGCAATAATTTCTCATTCATAATGAGCCGTCAGAGGATGGATTTTAGCCGATCGTATTTTTAACGATACCCACCAATTTCTCCGGATCAAAGGGTTTTTTTACAAAAGCAACCGCATCTTTAACCGCATGGTCGCCGTCAATTCCGCTAACCACAATCACCGGGGTGTCTTTGAGCTCCTTATCTTTGCGTAGCTTGCGGTAAAACCGGGGGCCCCATTCACCGGGCATCTGCAAATCCAGGCAGATCAGATCCGGTTTTTCCGCTTTGACCGTTTCCAGCCCTTCCATGCTGCTGGAAGCGCTGCAGGTGGCATAACCGTTATCACTGAACACTGCCTTTAGATAGTTGACGACCACCGGGTCATCGTCAATAATTAAAATTTTTTTCGGCATGGGTTTCCTCTCCTTCAGTCCGTTCGCGTGCAAGCACTCGAAACCGGAGTTGCTGATTATTGGTTATTTATTGTTGGAATTTCAAAACGAACTTGAAATTAAATTCGACCCTATTCCTTTAGAACCGATAACCAATAACAGATAACAAATAACTTCTATTTCCTGACGTGACAGGTGCCGCACATAATCGGGCCCTTCTTTTTTTCAAGGTGGCACCCTTTACAATTGGTATGAAAGGCCTTCCTCAAGCCGGGTATATCGCCTGAGTCTTTCTCTTCATGGCAGTCAGAACAGCTCTGATCTTCCGAGGACTCGTCTTCCAATTTTTCCCCGTCTTCGTAAACATGGTGGCATTCGTTGCAGTCTTCTATCTCGGCTTTTTCGTTGTGCTCGTCATGCCGGAAAACGGCCGAAGGACGCTGCTTTGTGGAAAACCCCACATCATCTACGACCTCCATATCCTCCTGTGAAAATGCCGGCATCAAAATCGCACCGCCGAACATGAGCGCTATCAGGAAAAATATCCCTTTTTTCATCATACCATCTCCTTCTAATATTCAGGTGCACAGGTTCTGCGTTCCGGATTCAGGATTAAAAACCTGGACTGTGGAACCTTTGAACCCTGCTTGTGGGGTCGAAGCGCGGAGCGCGAAGCCCCAAACCCTTGAACCCTTGAAGCCTGAACCTTTGAACCTCTGAACCCCTAAGCGGGTTTTTCCATCACCTCATATAGAATATCGCCGATGAATTTAATCTCCAGTCCCAGCCCGTAATAATGATTGATATCCTCAAGCCCGCTGTGGCAGTTGTGGCAGGGGGCAATTAGGATCTTGGCCCCTCTGGACTTGGCCGCAAACAGCTGTTCGGCTTTAATGCGGTTGCCCTCTATGCGCTTCATCTTATAGGGCGGACCGCAATTGATCACACCGCCACCGGCGCAGCAACAATAATTATGCTCGCGGTTGGGATGCATCTCGATGAATGTTTCGCACATCGCATCAACAACAGAGCGGGCCTTTTCAGCCAGCCCGCCGCCGCGAACCACATTACACGGATCATGCAGGGTGACGGGTTCCTTGAATTTCTGTTTTATGGTTATCTTTTTATCTTGGATCAATTCGTAATAAAAATCAATGGCATGAACGATGGGAATGGGCGGCATGCGCCAGCCCAGCCAGCGGTTGCCCACATCATAAACCGAACGGAAGGCATGGCCGCATTCCCCCATGACAATCCGGTTGACCCGCAGCCGGACGGCGGTATCAAAATGGGCCCGCTTGACGCGCCCCATGATCTCATTGTCGCCGGTGAACATGGCCATGTCGCTGTTGTCCCAGCCGGGGGTGGCCGGCATGGTCCAGTCGACACCGGCCACATCCATGATGACGGCCGCCTGGTAGATGAGCTGGGCCTGAAATTTGGGTTCGGGCCCGATGACCGAATACATGATGTCGGCCCCCTCTTTTTCCAGCGGAATCCGCAGGGTCGGTATTTCGGCCTGGGCCTCTTCTTCCTGCCACTGCAGGGTGTCAATCCATTCGTCATCTTTTACCCACATTTGATTCATCACTACGGAATGGCTGTGAGCCGTATCCTGAATATAGCGCGGGGTAACACCCAGCAAATGACAGATGCGTCTTACGGTCAGCATCAGGTAGGCAATATCGATGCCGAACGGACAATACTGGGCACAGCGCTTGCACAGATTGCACTCGGTTGCTGCAATCCCGGATGCTTTTTGAATAAAATCGGCACTGACTTTCCCCCCGGCCTTCAGCATTTTCCACAGGGTTTGCTTCACCTTGCCCACCGGCGAATACCTGGGGTCATTATCATGCGACAGGTAATAGTGGCAGGCTTCAGAGCACAGGCCACAGTGGACACAGGTCTCCACATAGGCTTTCAGGCGGGCGCCGGATTCGCCTTTCAATACCCGGTTAATGACTTTTTCAATCCGCTCCTCGGTCAGTTTCTGTGCACCGACTTCGATACCCTCATCGATTTTCTTCTTTTCTGCCTTTTCCTTCTCCGCTGCTTCAGCCATGTTCCATGTTTCCTTTTAATTAAATTGTTTTTGGTGAACCGCAGAACACCGAACAAGGAATAATGAATGTCGAAGTCATCAGGAATTGAATAAATGCCACAAAGATCTGCGGTTCGATATTCAATATTCGATATTCAATATTCAATTTTCGACTTACCAGTCACGGGCATGCCTCACCCCCCCAAATTCCGACCCCATGTACGCCCTTGTCAATGGCGCAAACAGCATGTGACTCAAACGGGTAAACGGAATGGCGACCAGCATGACTTCACCGGCAAAAATGTGCGCAACCATCATTATTTGATAATCAAACCACTGATAATATGCTAAAAATCCGGTAATAAACGGCGCTGCCACAATTGCCAGCAGGATGTAATCCGAAGCCGAGGTAACATATTTTACTTCCGGATTCACCAGACGTCTCACCAGGAAAAACACACAGGCGGCAATCACAATCAAGGTCATGATTTCAGCCAATCCCTCCGGTAAGGTCCACCAGCTGAGGTTCCAG
>JASFGN010000379.1:0-4279 GCA_050123735.1 Desulfobacterales bacterium
GTGGTCGGTTCCAGTGTCCATGACATCTGCAAAAAGTTGCCGGACGTGTTCAGCAATAGAAATTTTAACCTCGTCGGTGATGTTTTGGTTAATTTCAAATTGTAAATGTGGCATAGAACCTCCTGCGCAAATTAAGGGGACCCGTTTTCGATTGATACGTTTGCGGCAAAGGGAACATATAGCGATTGTCAAAAAAACGTTCCGTTTGCGGAAGGTTTTTTTGTTACAACCGCTTATGCCGCCATCCTTTTAATCGAAACGTATTTATGACAAGCGGTATAAATATATATACACAAGCGAAGCTTTCTGAGAAAGGCCATTTTAGTCTCAATTTGCAATCGCCAGGCTAACTATCCGGCATCATGTGAAAAAGATTTTAAAATCAAGCCAGTCTAGAGATAAAATTGCTGTTTTAAGCCCTGTGAACGGCTATTTTTTATGCTCTTTTTTGGCAATATCGATTACTTACCGCGGCGGCCCCATTTTACACGACGCGTCGCAAAGCGGGCAGCGATACGGAGCCTTCTAACCAGGAGTGCCATGCTCATGAAAGGCATGCAGCCGAACTTGATCAGACCCTGTGTGTCAGATGAGATAATACGAAGGAAAAAATCTTCTCGGTGGTTGTAAGTGTGGAATCCGGAGATGCGCTAGATCGCAGCCATTTTTATCCCTGCCAGTAACGGATCGGACCAACGTCAATATGCACAAATCCCTGCCGCGGGTAGTAGCCTATCCCGCCCTCTCGTAATTCAAATACAGCCCGTCTCACCCTGGAAGTCCGCTGCCCCGGTAGACGAATATCGACGGCCTGACCTTTGAAATGATAGCTGTTCTTGGCCGTATTCTTGTAATTTTTAAGCAGCAGTGAATTGGTTTTGCGGCTGCGGTATCCGGAAAGTACGTGAAAAGGTCCTTTTGTTTTGAGTTTTAACGAGACTTTATAAATTAGATCCAACAGATGCGTATCGATTTGCTTGACAGCATCTGTGCGCGTGTCGCGCATAATGTAATTTACATTGTCCAGTGCCTCGGCGATGTACTCCCCATTTCGCCAGTAAATCCCGTTAAAGCGCTCCTGCGTACGCGGGTTATACAATGACAGTGACTTTACTTCAGACGATAGGTTATTAACGGCTGCAAAGGTGGACTCCGCTGAGCAACTGATTAGGCCGGCCCACAGCATGATCCTCAAAAATTTTCGTCGGTTCAATCCACCGCCGGGTGAGACAGCCGGCATTTTTAGACAAGACATTTAGGCACTTCCCAAAAATTTATATTCTTTCTAGTAATTAAAAAAAATCGCTGGCGTTTTTCTCTAAAAATAGATTCCGACCTTGATGCCGGAGTCAAAATGAAGTGGGTAAAACTATTTGAAAAACCGAATCAGGTCAAAACTCTCGAGGGTACTTAATGCAACAATATGTTGTTGTCAAGAATTATTCGATGCAATGGATTGTGGTTATGCCGCGGCTGAATTGACAAAGGCGATTGGATATGGCTTGCAATGCAAAACGCTTAACAAAACGATATCAGCATTAAATAAGGATAAACAGCAGCATCGATTTCAAAATCACCGGCGGCGGAACGGAGACATTGCCTTTTATGCCGCAGGTGTCTCTGACTTCTTTGCTAAGAGCCCTGAACCCTGATCCCTGCGGAAGGAAGAAATATCAGGGTGCCTGCTGGAAGCTGATTAAAATCCGTGATTTCATGACCGCCCAGCAGTGTTTTGGGTGGCAGGTAATAAATCGTTTTTTGGTCTTTGTATTTAAGTCCGGCGATCCGGTAGGCTGTGCGATCCTTATGAATTCTATATGGCCCCCGGTATCCGATAATCAGTCGGGTCCTGGCCGGCAGGTCATCCCAATCGGATATCGTCGAGCCGGACTTTATTTCACCGGAAGGCAAAAAATAAATCGTCGTGTCGTGATTGTATTCTTTCCCGGCAAAGGACCATGCTGTCAGACCATCGGAGATCGTTTTGACCAATCCATCGGAGGCTGTCAAACCGGAGCTGTCTTCCTGATTGAGCAGCACGATGGTTTTGGGAGGAATCCGGTTCCAGCCGATTGTATCCGCGATTTGATCCCCCGTGTAGATTGGACCGTCTGGTAATTTGTAAACCGTCGTTTGACTGTCGAAATCTTCACCTGCGATGGACCAGGCGGTGTTGGTTGCGGTGATGATGTTACCCTCTTGTGCGTAAAATTCTCTGCCGCTATAAAAAATTTCGGATAGCTTGTAGTCTGCCATAAGCCTTCTGGCGCGCACATCAGGGTCGTGGGACCAGGTCGGCCCAAGCCCGGCGCTGGCCCTGATAAAATTTTTGGCACACCGTTTGCGGCCACGGTGATTTTTCCTGTGCCAGCGATTCGGCGGTCCGTAAGCCACCTGGCTGTGGGTCAGAACCGCCCTGTCGTCCAATTCATACACATCCTGCAGGATGTCAATCAATAGGCCCACGGCCCGGTATTGATCTTCAGTGATGGGTGAGTAATGATAGCCGACCAGCTCAATGCCAATAGAAACCTTGCTGATGTCTGTCTCGCCGTCCCACATGCTGATGCCGGCATGGTCGGCCACATATGCCTTGTCCAGAATTCGATAGGTTCTGCCGTTTCGCGCAATCACGTAATGGGTGTGCCCCCCGGCGGTACGCCGGCCATTATGCAAATGTTTTCCTCGTGAGACCACTCTCAGGGTCTCTCTGAGGCCGAGCTCTGAGGTATGAACAATAATGTATTTTGTCTTGTGGCGTTTGACCTTTTTGAAATTCGGGTTCAGTCGCGAACGGTAATCGACAATCGAGCGCTGGAAGTTATTTTTATTTGCCCCTGTGTAAGCAATTGATGAAGATAGGGAAAGTAAAAGACAGGCGGCTAAAAAAAATACAAAGACGATAAATTTTGGCGATAAGCTGTGGCAAATCTTCATTGGCTACCAAATCATTCGTAATGGGTGGAGAATCAGGCAGAACAGCCGGATAAAAATAGCTTATCGCAAATTTTAAAATATTTCAAACAGGTGCTCCTTTTTCCGGAGCCGTGCGATTTGACTCCGAGTATAAAGTACTTGAATCGCTTGTCGGACCAAATGATGTTTGTTTGCGCGCGTCATGGATGACGCCGGTTGCCAGAAGAGATACCGATCGGTTCAACTGTTTATCTTGCTTAAAACCACTTTTTGGCCTATAAAAAGACGCGTCCAGGACCCCAAACAAGGGCGCCTCCAGCACTTATTTCATTATTTTAGATACTGCGGATACCCGGATGAATATTCAAACCGTTTCTTGCGTTTACTTTTCCCCCACAGGAACAACAAAGGCTATCGTTGATGGGATCGTGCAGGGCATTGATGCTGAACGAGTTGAGAAGATCGACATAACGAGACAGTCGAACCGTGAAAAACAGCCCCTGAAGTTTGAAAGCGAAACTGTGATCCTCGCAACCCCTGTATACTATGGCCGCGTCCCGCAGGTTGCCGCATCATACCTTTCAACGCTCAGGGCGGAACAGACCGCAGCTGTCCTCGTGGTTGTCTATGGGAATAGAGCCTATGAAGATGCTCTTAAAGAATTGTATGATATTGCGGTTGCGGGTAAGTTCATTCCTGCGGCAGGCGGCGTCTTTGTTGCGGAGCATTCGTATTCCACTGCGATTCGCCCGATAGCGCATGGGCGGCCGGACGATATGGACATCAAGAAAGCACAGGAATTCGGCGCTGAAGTCCGGAAAAAAATTGAAAGCTTGACCTCGCCGGCGCATTTAATTTCTTTTGAGATCCCCGGGCAGGTGCCCTATATTGAACCTGAAAATTTAAATATGATTAAGACAGCCCGTTCGGCAGTGGCGTTGACACCGGAAACGGACACATCAAAATGCACCCGGTGCGGACAGTGTGCCGAAGCGTGCCCGACCGGAGCTATTTCCCCTGATGATGCAACCCTAACTGACAGGTGGAAATGTCTTATATGCTTTGCGTGTGTTAAAATATGCCCGGAAGCGGCAAGGCAAATGAATGACCCGCATTTTCAAGAAGCAATTCAGATGCTGCACCAGAATTGCCAGGAGAGAAAAGAGCCTGAATGGTATTTGTAGGAAACGATATAAATGAAAAATATTATTTTTGGAAACACGCTTTTTGGGGGACTCCTTTATATTTTGCTGGCACCGGGCCTTCATATAAATGTGATGCAGCATGCTATAGGAGCTGAATCGCTTGACGAACCTCATATATCTTTGGAAGCTGACAACCAGCCCGTGGGCGAAGTACCGGA
>JASFGN010000380.1:0-4278 GCA_050123735.1 Desulfobacterales bacterium
TATTTTGTCGTGATTTCTATCAACCAAACCAAACCATGTGTTAAGCATTTAGGAGCCGGCGATGGAATTTATCAAAATTAGGATTGCCGAAGATTTTGGGCACTTGGGTTCTAACTTGGAAAAAACAATCGAAGACATGTTTCGATCGATGAGTCCGGCTTTCACGCTTGCCGAGCGTTCCTGGAAACCGCCGATGGACATGAATGAAACGCCGGATGAGATTGTTATCGTTGCAGAGATTGCCGGAGTCGAAAAAGATGATCTGGAAGTCGAAATTAGCAGTAAGGCCGTTCGGATAAAGGGAAACCGGATTGCCAGGCATTGCACCGATCAAACCACCTACCGGCTGGCAGAAATTCAATACGGCCGCTTTGAAAGAATTCTCTATCTGCCCGCACCCATCGACCCGGAAGTCGTGTCTGCCGGTTATACCAACGGCCTGCTCGAGATTCGACTGGCCAAATTGCCGATCGAAAAGACCCATAAGATTCCCATATCAGAGGGATGATTTCAAACTGGCAGATTTTTTGCCAGATTTCAAACAGTGACTAAAAGTCAATCTAAGCAAGAACCAGATGACCCTTGTTGGAGGAGCTCATGACGGATCAACCTGATCAAAAACCAACGCCGGATATTGATTCCGAAAAAATTCCCGAACTGTTGCCAATCCTGCCGTTATTTGATGCAGCCCTGTTTCCCAAAATGGTGCTGCCACTGGTGGTCATGCAGGGTGAATCCGTGCGCCTGGTTGATGAGGCCATGGCAAAAAATCGGATCATCGGGCTGGTGGTGTCCAAGAAACCCCAAGAGGGAATCAAGCCGGACCAAAGCGATCTGGCGTCGATCGGTACCAGCGCCCTCATTTTGAAAATGGCCAAGACCCAGGACAATCGGACCCAGCTTCTGGTGCAGGGTCTGCATCGGTTTAAAATAAAATCGTGGGAAAATAGCAGGCCCTATCTTCGTGCACGAATCCAATTGCTGGAAGACGATGAGACCAAGGGCAAGGAAACCGAAGCGCTCATGTCCAACCTCATTGGCCAGTTTATTCGTATCGTGGAGCTTTCCCCGGGGCTGCCTCCGGAGATCGGCCAGATGGCCAAATCGATCCCTGAGCCCGGCACGCTGGCGGATATGGTCGCCTCAACCATTAATGCCACTCCCCAGGAAAAGCAAAAAGTGCTTGAGACCCAAAATGTAAAAGAACGGCTCAAGGAAGTAACCCGGCTGGTGAACCATCAATTGAGCGTCCTTGAACTGGGCAATAAAATTCAGAGCCAGGTCAAGGGGGACATGGATAAGAGCCAGAAAGAATACTACCTGAGACAACAGCTCAAGGCCATAAAAGAAGAACTGGGCGAACAAGATGAAACCCAGGTCGAAATCGAAGAGTACCGGACTAAAATTGAAGAAAAAAATCTTCCGCCCGAAGCCCGCAAAGAAGCTGAGCGCGAACTGGACCGTCTGGCCAGGATGCACCCGTCTTCTGCCGAATACACGGTTGCGTCAACTTATCTGGACTGGATAACGGCTCTGCCATGGCACGACAGCACGCCGGATAACGTTGATATTAAAATGGCCCAAAAGATCCTGGACGAAGATCATTATGGGCTGGAAAAACCCAAAAAGCGCATTATTGAATATCTGGCCGTCCGTAAGCTAAAGCCCGAGTCAAAAGGGCCGATTTTATGCTTTGCGGGCCCGCCGGGCACCGGTAAAACCTCGCTGGGACAATCGATTGCACGGGCGCTGGGTCGCAAGTTCCATCGCATTTCTCTGGGCGGCGTCAGGGACGAAGCCGAAATTCGGGGACACCGGCGCACCTATGTCGGTGCGCTTCCGGGTAGAATTATACAGGGTTTGCGACGCGCCGAATCCAATAATCCAGTCTTTATGCTCGATGAAATCGATAAGGTCGGCAGTGATTTTCGCGGAGACCCGTCTTCAGCGCTTCTGGAAGTGCTCGACCCCGAACAAAACTTTTCTTTTTCCGATCATTATCTGGATGTCCCCTTCGATCTTTCCAAGGTGATGTTTATTACAACCGCCAATATTTTAGATACCATACCGCCGGCTTTGCGGGATCGTATGGAAGTGTTGATGCTGCATGGGTACACCCTGGATGAAAAGCTCAAAATTGCCAAACGTTACCTCATTCCGCGCCAGCGGGATGAACATGGCTTAAAAGCCAAGCAGATTAAATTCAGCCAGGGCGCGCTAAACAAGATTATTTCCGGTTACACCCGTGAAGCCGGACTTCGCAACCTGGAGCGGGAAATCGCTAATGTTTGCCGCGGCGTGGCCAGCAAGATTGCCACCGGCAAGGCCAAATCAGTAACCATTAACCTAGATGATATTCACGAATACCTGGGACCGATCCGGTTTACATCTGAAACCAAATCCAGGGTATCGACGCCGGGAGTGGCCACCGGTCTTGCCTGGACACCCACCGGCGGAGAGCTCCTTTTCATTGAAGCCACCGCCATGAAAGGCAAAAAAGGGTTAACGCTTACCGGACAGCTGGGCGATGTGATGAAAGAATCGGCAACAGCTGCTTTGAGTTTTATCCGGGCGAATGCCAAAAAATTAAATATCGAAGAAGATTTTTTTGATGTGCATGATTTGCACATTCATGTGCCGGCCGGCGCGATACCCAAAGACGGCCCCTCGGCCGGCGTCACGATGCTAACCGCCTTGACTTCGCTGCTTACCGGCAAGACGATCCACAAGGATTTGGCAATGACCGGTGAAATTACCCTCAGGGGCCAGGTGTTGCCGGTTGGCGGCATCAAAGAAAAAGTTCTGGCCGCTCACAGGGCCGGCATCAAGGAGATCATCCTGCCGGAGTGGAACAAAAAGGATCTCGAGGACGTGCCGGCAAAGGTCCAGAAAGAAATCCGCTTTCATTTTGTCGATAAAATGAGAGACGTCCTGGAGCTGGCACTGGATGGCCGAAAGCGGCCTGCCCGCAAAAGACAACCCCAAAAGCGTAAGCGTTAGCGCGCGACAGATAAAATCGGTAAGCGCTTCTTTATCTAAATGCGTCATGCTCGCGGTGGCTGCGGCTGTCTTTTAGCGCTGAAAGAATCGATGATTATGTGCGGAATTTTACGTGTAAGCAACCGCTTAAACAAAGTTTGCTTAATCCTGGTGTGCGCCTGCGTTGCTGTCTGGGGTTATGGTTGTGCGCGCAACATCCCATCATCATCTCAACCGCCGCCGCCCGGCGAACCCGGCCATCCGAAACCGTATAAAGTCCTCGGCAAATGGTATCAGCCATTGCCCCATTCCGATGGCTTTCGCCAACGCGGTCTGGCCTCCTGGTACGGACGTGATTTTCACGGCAAAAAAACCTCCAACGGTGAGATTTATAATATGTACGCAATGACCGCGGCGCATAAAACATTGCCGCTGGGCACTTACGTGCGCGTATATAATCTGGAAAATAAACGCAGCGCTGAGGTCCGAATCAATGATCGGGGCCCCTTTGTACGCGGCAGAATAATTGATTTGTCTTACTCGGCTGCCAGAGAAGTCGGAATTGTCGGACCGGGGACGGCCCTGGTTGAAGTGGTTGCGTTGGGTAATCGGACCCCATCTTCCGGTCATACGGCTTCGACATACACACAGGGTGATTATACCACCGGCAATTTTACCTTTCAGGTCGGTGCCTTTTTGAGTCGTGAAAATGCTGAAAAACAAAAGCGTCAGCTGGCACAACGCTATAAAAATGTGCATATCACGATTTATGATCGCGGCGATCAAATCTTTTATCGGGTCAGGGTCGGACGCTTTACAACCCTGGATGAGGCCGTAAAGCATGAACAAATTCTCATAGAGGATGGATTCACCGAGCCCATTCTGGTTGCCGAATAAGGGGGTCCCCTTAAAAAAATATCCATAATCATGGGAAATAGTAATTTTTGAAGACGAATGGGTTCTTTATATACTATTTCCGGGATACGACTCTGGCGAAGCGCCTCAGAGGAGCCCATTATTTTGCTGAAAAAAGTCGTTTTCCTCGATCGGGATGGAACGATCAATCAGGACTCTGCTGATTACATTAAAAATTGGTCGGAATTCATTTTTTTGACGCGCAGTATCGAAGCGATCCGGGAACTGACTGCTGCCGGTTTTACAATTATGGTCATAACGAACCAGTCGGCCATACCACGCAAGCTTATTTCTCCTGCGGAGCTTGAACATATTCACACGAAATTAAAAGCGGCTGTCAGATCCGCGGGGGGCAACATAAGCGATATTTTCTTTTGCCCGCAT
>JASFGN010000381.1:0-4276 GCA_050123735.1 Desulfobacterales bacterium
GCTGCGCGACCTGAACCCTGCTCTGCGAATACCTGTGCTCAAGGGCCAAAAATTTGTTCCGCGTGGTTTTCCTTTGAAGCTGCCGGCCCGGGACGATCGGGACTGGCAGCAGGTGATGGCCGAGCTGGCACCCCAAATTTATAAAAACGATCAAAAGCACAGCCGAATATATACCGTCCGCAAAGGCGATACAGCCGGAGAAATTGCCCGCAACCACGGAGTGAAATTAAATGATCTGATCGCTGCGAATAATTTAGATGCACGGGCCACCATCCACATCGATCAAAATTTGAGAATCCCCCTGCCAGAAGACAAACCCGTGCGCATGGCTGCCGCCAAGACCAAAGGGGCCGCCCCCGCTCGCCTGGCGGCAGCCGTTCAAACCAAAGATGCCGGGCCCGAAGCAAATGAACAATCAAAAATGGCAGCCATCAAGCAGCAAAACGAAAAATCCGAACCCAGGCCCGACGCGCCCGTTGCGCAAATAGACGAGCCGGGACCGCAACAGCCGCAAGGGGTTTCCGGTCCCGATTTTGATACAATTGAATCAAACCGCAATCTTGAAGCTGCGTTTTTGCAAATGCGGACCCAAATAAGCACAGCCGTGCAAAAACCACAACGGCCTCCCGATGCAATTTTGAATGCGGATATTGTTCAGGGACAGCTGGCCATTAAGCGCATCAAAACGGTTAGAGGGCGTTCCATTGGCAGGATTCAAGTCGAGGTTGAAGAAACCCTGGGACATTATGCCGAATGGCTGGAGGTTTCTGCCGGTGAGATCCGGCGGTTAAACGGCCTGCGGTTTGGGAAACCGCTTCGAATCAACCAGTCCATTAAAATCCCCTTGCGGCGAGTTACCAAAGAAGACTTTGAAGAAAAACGATTTGAATTTCACAAAGAGCTGGCAGAAGATTTTTTCGCTTCTTTTCGTGTTGAGAAAGTTGAAACCTACACGGTTCGAAGAGGCGACAGTATCTGGACGATCTCAAAAGAAAAGTTTGATGTTCCGCTGTGGCTGATCAAAAAATACAATGCCCATCTGGATTTTAGCGAGCTGCAGCCTGCACAGCAGCTCAATATCCCCATCATCGAAAAAAACCAGGTTTAAAAAAACGGGTGTTTAAACCATCATCTTTTGCCCGAGAGCTTTGTTGGTCGTCCTCGAAGTTCGCTTACGTACTACCTGTACGCTGCGCTCCTTCTCCTCCTCCCGCCTCGCTCTCGAACAAAATCTAACGGTTTAAACACCCGTTTAACTTTTTATGGGAGAACATTTATAATTCTAATTTAATTCAAGCCTTGTTGAACACCTTAATTTATTAAAGAATAGAAGTGAAATCCCGCAATCATGCGGGACCCTCAAACAAAATCTAAACGTTTTAAACCTGGTTTATGTCTAAAATAAAATTTTGTTCTGTTACATAAGTCCCGCCTCTTGAGCACCTTAATTTATATAGAATCAGGATGTGAAATCCCGCCGTCAGGCGGGGGCTCTCGCTATATGCCGAGGACGAGCACGAGTACGAGGACGATTGGGTGGACAACCATATTTCCTGTGACTCGTCCTCGTCGTCCTCGTTCTCGTCCTCGGTAGTTTAAGAAATTCAACTTTAAGCAAATTGGTCAGAAACCGACTTAAATCGGCGGTGCAATGGTCACCAGAAGCCTCAGATTGGTTTTGGCGCGCAGGCCGTGGGGCTCGGCAATCTCACTGATGACAACGTCTCCCGGCTTAGCCGGCATTGTCGCCTCGCCCTCACCTAAAAACTCGCCTTCGCCTTCCAGAATAACCAGGCTGAGCTGGCCTTCAATGTCGTGGCTGTGAACCGGCAACTCCTGCCCGGGCTGAAAATTGAAATTGAGGATTTTAAAATAGGGTGAGTCATGCACCAGAAGTTTTTTAAACGCCTTTTCAGAAAAATCGTTCTCCGCGTAAAGATTGAGCTTTTTCATAGGGTCCTCCTTTTTCAGTAAACATCATATTGAGTGCAACATTATAAACAATGGGAGGTATAAATCATTGATATAGGTCAAAATTAAAAAAAGAAGACCCGCATACGGTTTCCGGTCGGGACCGTGATGCGGGTCTGTTTTTACAAAAACGGGATGATGGGCGCCTCAGCTTCAGGGTGTTGTTTGCACTTTGGGTGAAATGGTGACATCTATGCGGCGATTCATGGCCCGGCCCTTTTCGGTTGAATTCGAAGCCAGCGGACGCGTGGATCCATATCCGACCGAGATGATCTTATCAAACGGCAAGATGCCGTTGGCGACGAGATACTGGCGAACCGCTTCCGCCCGTTTCTGGGACAAATGTTCATTTATCGGTTCAGGTCCGGTGCTGTCGGTATGGCCGCCGATAATGACATCCGGTTCGCCAAAGGCGCGTATGGCGCGCTGAACTTTGCTCAGCAAGGCATAATTATCCGGCATGATCACCGACTGGCCCACGAGGAACTGTATGGTTTTGAGCCGGATAATCAGTTGATTTTCTCTTTTATAAACTTCTGCTTCATGGGGCTCAAAATAGCCACTGACTTCGCTGAAAAGCTGGTTCAGCTGTTTTTGAGCCGTCAACCGCTCCTGTTGCTGGCGGCTCTGGCCTTCCAGTGAAGCGATCTTCTGCTGCAGGTCGGTGATTTCCAGCTGCTGCTCTTTGATCTTTTTGGTTGTAAATACCTGATCTGCCCGCTGGGCGGAAATGGTCGCCATAATATTATCCAACTGCTGCTCAAAAGACTGATCCCGCATATCGGGTGCCGCCAGCCCGCTGGATGTCTGGTAAAGCATATTTTCGAAGTTGAGCGCAATTTGTTCCGGTGTTATCTGCTGGAGCTTGATGGTTTCTTTGGCGATTTCCATATGGCGGCGTGCCAGAAAAAGAGCTTCATTGGCCAACGCGCTCATCTGTTCCTTTTGGTAAGGGTTTTCGGTGATAAATGTATCGGCCTCTGTAAATTTGTCTTTAGCAGCCGTGTATGTCGCCGGTGCAATTTTATCGGTTTTCTGTTTTTCGGCCGCTCGCAGCAGATTGCGCACCTGGCCGATGGTGCTCACTTTTATTGCTCTTATCTCCAGCTGGCGGAATTTTTCGGTCACCTCGGCCTGATTCCGCTGAGCATAGCCCAGATTCTCCTTTTCGATGGCACGCGTGAGCTCTAAAAATTCTTCTTCAACGGCTGCGTAATCCTTGCCGAGCCCGGCCGCTCCGGCCTTGCGAGCCAGCTCTCGCGCTTCCATAACTTCAGGCAGAGTGGCTTTGGAAACTTTTGCTATTTCTTCGGCTCGGTCGAGCTGGGCCTGTCCGGTGGCGATGTTTTCGAAAATTTTTGAAAGCTCCGCCCCTTCATCCAGAAGTCTCTTGGCTTCATTGAGCGAAGATTCAGCCTTGGAAAACCAGGTCGGTGCCAAAACGTTTATTTGTTCGTTGCGGGCCAGGGCAATCTCACTGTCCAGTTTGTTGACCCGCTCCTGCGGATGCTCTGATTTTGGAATGGATTGAACTTCCAGTTGGCGGCCGCCGCAAGCCGCAATCAAAAATAGAACCATTAAAATCCACATCATTCGTAAATATGAGTTCTGTTGCATCATTTTTGAACGCCTCTCTGTTCCTTAAAACATTGAATTTTGCATGAAAATTAATGCGAATGCAAAAGCCCGCCTGCCGTCTCAGGCTTTAAGTTTTACAGATGTCCGACAGAGGCGGGGCAAGACCCGAATCTTTGAATCAAGGCCTTATTTTTACAAAATAATATCGTCAACGGCAAGCTAAAATTGAAGCGCCCTGAACACAGCGGTCATATTTTTTCGACAAAAACGCAATCCAGTCCGGTTGTACTTTGACCTTTGAGATATTAAAATGTATGCTGCACACGAATATTCCACATTCCGTGGTAAGCGCTTGAGAAATGAAAACAAACCCCACTAAAGAGCTGATTCTTTCATATGCCCATACGCACAACCGCTGTTTATCCTGCGGTACCAGCGAGAATATGGGTAGACGCAAATACTGCTCCATCGATTGCCGCCAGAAACTGCGTTACAGTTTAAATATGCGTACGGGTTTGCTAAGAGCGCTCAGCACCAAGTATGCGACCTTCTACTTTACGACGTCCCTTATTTTTCTGGATGTGTTGCCTTACGGATCAAAGAATATCTTCAGTTTTCTGTTTCCGCGCAGCGCCGGGCGAAAACCGGTTGATGATTTTGCAATACTGTCCAATGTGTTGGGCAGGGCGTGGTGGGCTGAAAAGCGCCGGACCAACAAACGTTATAT
>JASFGN010000382.1:0-4270 GCA_050123735.1 Desulfobacterales bacterium
TGATGGCCATCTGGGCCAGTGTATCCAGGTGGTGATTGCTCGATGAGCCGGGAAAGGCCCCTCTGTCAATTTTACGCCACTCATCATCTTCCATATTGCTCAATATAAGCCCGCGTTGACTGCCGTAATAGGTTTTATGGGTGCTGGCCGTCATCAAAAAGGCGCCCTCTCTTAAAGGCCGCTGAAATTGCTTACCGGCGATGAGCCCCAGGACATGGGCCGCATCATACATGATGCGCGTTCCATATTGCTGGCAAATTTCAGAAAGCTCCTGAACTGGTTCGGGAAATAGAAACAGGCTTTTACCCAGGACGATAATTTTGGGCCTGGTCTTTTCGATCAGGTACATCGTTTTTTCCAGGTCGAGATGATAGCCGTCCGCGGTCAATGGAATGTCAATAATATTCTTGGTAAATTTTCCCAGAGAGCCCTCTCGATGGTGGCTAATATGACCCCCGGCCGGTGTGGAATTGACCATGACCACATCCCCTGGACTAACAAAACGGCTGAAAACCGCCTCATTGGCATTGGTGCCGCTGATGGGCCTGACCTCGGCATGTTTGCAGGCAAAAAGGATCTTCAGGTTGGTTGTTAGCTGATTTTCGATTTCGTCGATATAGGATGTGCCCCGGTAGTAGCGTTCGCCCGGGTGGCCTTCGGCATAACGATGCGCAAAATCCGAACCCGCCTGTGCGCGGACGCGCTGGCTGACGACGTTTTCGCTGGCAATCAAATTGATGCATCGATTGCGCCACTGGGCCTGTTTTTGGATCAAATTTTCGATTTCGGTGATTTCCTTTTGGTACATTCTGATGCTCCTCTTTATTTTTAATTAAACTCTGCATCTTTCATAGTTCGATCCATTTGTCAATCAGATCATCGCAATATTTTTATAACTTGCGGAGAGGGTCAATCGAGCTTATTTTATAAGTTAACCAACTGTAAATACCGAGGATAACAACTATGCCCCTTTATGCATACAACTGCGAACACTGCAGCCATAAATTTGATAAGCTGGTGATGAGTGCCAACGACCAGGTCAGATGCCCCCTTTGCCAGGGAGCTGTGAAAAAACTGATGTCAACCTTTTCGGTCGGCCACGATGATAAACCGGGCGGCAACCTGCCGCCGGGGGTGGGGCCCAAGATGTGCACCAACTGCTAATGTCCGCCCTTCGGACAAGCCCGCCAGAGGCATCCATCTGCTGCGTTATTAAGGGCGAAGCACAGTTCACTGCTGCTTCGCCCTGATGTTGGAAAACCATTGGCATGGCTCTCCGGCGGTTCTGCCCGTTCAGGCCGCAAAACGACCGTTCACGGCCCCGGAACGACAGTTCATGCTGCAAAACGACCATTCATGGAATATGGTGACCGGAGTGAATTAGGTGGGTATCTTTGCGGGCATTTCCGAGCACGATATTAATGTATCAGATCACAAAAATCTTGCAAATATAAAAATATAAGGGCCCTATGGTTCACTGCCCAACGTTTTAAGTGAGCTGCGTGCCTAAATAGCAACAAGATAGCAGGGCATTCTCGTATAACTGCCAGGCTTTCTCACGTCAGCTCCACTGGTTTGTTATGTGCTATCCATAGGGTTTAATGGAAAAGAACAAAGGCTAATACCCAGGCGATTATCGAACCAACGAAAAAGAATGCTGTGTTGATTCCTTTGCGGATCTCTGATTTTCGAAACACGATAAAACTGATGCCTAATGCTGCAATCATTGGAAGACCGAATACGCTAAACAAAGCTACAGGCCCGGGAATCATTCCCATACCGAACATAGGGGGCTCTTTGGGTATGAGTACAAAGCCACCTATGATGATAACCAGGTATAAAGCAAATGCAATTATATGGAGCTTCCATTCCATACGGTTCAATACTTTAATGACACATAACATTAGTAATTAAGTGGAAATCTTGCTTTGGATACAAAATCACTGCCGGAGACCTCACAACACAGTCCACTTTAAAAAATCATAACTCTCGTTATTTACTTAATGATATCATAAGTGCCTGAAAGGTCCAATAATAGTCATGTTGCAGAATTGCATTTGCTGACAATGTTCCAATTGGCGGTGCCTTCTTTTTATGCAAATTATCACACTTATCAAGTTTTCCCGATAAGTACGGGTCTCACTTATCATTTAGGTTGTAATTGAATTTCTTTTAAAAAAAATTTCATGCGCTTTGACCGGATCTGACAATATGATCTGATAGATTCTCGATCTATTTTTAATTTTGATAAAATTTTGCAACCCAGCATGTCTAAATCGATGAACAGATTCGCACAGTATCTTTCTAATAAGCATATCATACCCAACCGGCAAATTTCCTTTTACATTCATTGGGTCAGACAATGTTATGCTTTCTGCAAAAAAGCAGCAGATTTATGCATAACTTCTGATGAAATCGACGGCTATCTCAAGCACATTTCCAAGCAAAAAGAATATTGGCAAGTGGATCAGGCCCGTATGGCCATAGGGCTTTATGTTTTTTACAAAAGCCAAAACAACAAAAATACGCTGAAAACTGTCACCGCACCCAACCAATGGAAAAAAGTTAAAAAGGAAATGGTCACAATCATCAGGCTTAAGCATTTATCCCCTAACACCGAAAGATCTTATATCGGCTGGTTAAGGTCCTTTTGCCGCTTTCTTAAAACCCAATCGCCGCAAAGTATAAACGGCGACCATCTAGCGGTACGTATGAAGAATCGGATCCACAACATTATGGCCAAAAACAATCTGACGGTGCCCGTCAGTGATCTGTTCGGCAAAAAGGGACTCGAATTTTTAAACCAGGCGTCGTTGCCCGGCTATCATCGCCAACAGGTTCAGACCTATTTAGAGCTGTATCAACGCATCAAAGAGCAAGTATCGGCGCTGACCGATGAGGTCCATCGGCAGGCCAAATCCAATACCATGGCCCAGCTGTTGATGACGATCCCCGGCGTTGGTCCGATCACCGCGATGTTCATGGTCGCTGAGATCGAAGATATCTCACGGTTCCCGACATATCGTCATCCGGCTTCATATGCTGGCCTGGTGCCGGCGCTGGATGCCAGTGCCGAAAAACATAGAACCGGACGCATCACTAAACAGGGCTCACCGCATCTTAGAACCGCGCTGGTCGAAGCGGCCCAGGCAGCCGCCAGAACCAAGAGTCGGTTAAACATATTTTTTCGACGCCGTATTGTAAAATCTGGATATCAAAAGGCCATTGTGGCCACGGCTCATAAGATCATTCAATATGCGTTCTTTATTTTAAAAGACCAGAGACCGTATCAGCAAAGCCTCAAGGCTTAGGCGTAACCCGTTTTGAGATAGCTTCTAAGAGATGGTGGGATACAGCTCGAGCAGTCGGTTGCCCAGCATTTCAGCCAGGCGTTTAAAAAGCAGGGCTTCATTTTTGGGGTATTTGCTTAGGATTTTAAGAAAAACGTCGCGATCAAATTTCAGCAGGTTGGTTGCTTCCATGCATTCGCCGCCGGCGGAATAGGTGTCTCTGCCGATCAGGCCCGACCAGCCGATAATCTCCCCCGGCCGGCGCACCATATACACCACCGGCCCGGAATCGCCCAGACTGAGCTTCACCCGCCCTTTAAGCAAAACATAAAAATGTGCGGCCGGCTCACCTTCCCGAAACAAGACATCTTTTTCTTGCCGGGCCAATTTTTCGGCTATATCCAGTACCTCCATGGTAAAGTCCTTGCCCATTCCCATGAAAAAATCAGACATCTTGATGTACATGGTTAGTTTCTCCCTTTTACAGTGGTTGTTAAAAAAACGTTCCGATTGCGGAACGCTTTTTTGCTACAACACTTATGCCGCCATCCTTTTTTTGCGTTATTCCAAACATTAATATGAAAAGCGGTATAACTTCCTAAGAGAAAGACGGCGATATCAAGGGTTCAATTTTTTGGTTGATTTGCAACCCGCAACTCAAACTTTTTCAATCGCGCGTTTAAAAGCCGCCATTGACCCGCTGATGGTTGCATCCGGCACGGCAAAAGATAGCCGAAAATATCCCGGTCCTGCAAAGCCGACACCGGGTACTGCCAGAATGAGCTCCTCTTTCAGGATGCCGGTGAACTTAACATCATCCGGAATAGGACTTTTGGGAAACAGGTAAAAAGCGCCTTCGGGCACATGGAATTCATATCCGATCTCAGAAAGACCCTGGCAGAGCATGTCCCGCCGGCGCCGGTAAATGGCAACATCCACGGTGATGCCCTGCAGCCGCGCCACGGCATGCTGCAGCAGGC
>JASFGN010000383.1:0-4270 GCA_050123735.1 Desulfobacterales bacterium
GATACGACCACGCTGGCGAATCGAATTGACCTGGTGCTAGCCCGTTTTGGGGTGAGCGTGGACGACGGAAGCTCGGAGGGAAACATTCCGCCCACAGCAGATTTCTCCTTCACTACTTCAGACCTTGCAGCAGCTTTCACTGATCAAAGCACTGATTCGGACGGGACCATTGACTCCCGGGGCTGGGATTTCGGTGATGGCAGCACATCGACGCAGCAAAACCCAAGTCATACTTACGCAGCGGACGGGACTTACACAGTCACCCTGACAGTGACAGATAACGGCGGAGCAACCGGTTCAACCTCTCAAGACGTAACGGTTTCAGATGGCAGCGTTGCCACCCTTACGCTCACAGCGACGGGGAAGCAGAACAAAAAGTGGTTTATTGTAAATCTGGATTGGAGTGGAGCAAATTCAGATATTGTCGATATTAAAAAGGATGGTGTTTCTATCATTACAACCAACAATGATGGGAATTATACCGACAAGATGCCCAATGCAGGCAGCGGGTCCTACACCTATCAGGTTTGTGAAGCAGGCAGTTCCACTTGCTCCAACGAAGCGACCGTTGACTTTAACTAAACAGAAAACGATAAAGCATCGGATAAGAATAAAACATGTCAGCAATGACCATCGAAGAGGTCTTGAAGAAATATACAGATAATTTGATGTCCCTATCCGGCGTGATCGGAACCGGTCAAGGCCTCTTCGATGGCAAATCATGTATAAAGGTGTTTGTCGTCAAAAAGACCCCGGAATTAGAGGATAAGATACCGGAAAAACTCGAAGGGTACCCGGTTAAGATTAAAGAGACGGGAGTGATTCGGGCCGAACTTTAATTCCAATCGACAGTCAATTTCCAGCAATGATCCCATAACGACCATGCCATGCCGCCATCCGGACGCATGACCGTCTGATTCCAGACACATACCGAGGTGGGCAAGGTACGTCCGTGAAATGGCACTTTTGGTGCCAGCTGATAGCCAAAAGCCGGGAGGCTATTCCGTCTTCGCTCTTACGAGCTCCCGGCTTCGCTAATCGCCGCCTAAAAGCGCTGGCGGTCAAGAAGCTTCGCCGGACAAGTCGCCGGGACAGGAAGGCCGAGAAGCTGAATTTAGGGACACAGAGACACACTGGTGTTCACAGATGCCCAGGGGTTTTAATAATACCTGGCACCGACACAGTAACCGGTGCGGTGGGCATCGGTCAATTCCCGGCACCATTTTACCTCGGCAAGCGTTGAGTTTCGCAACCGGATTCCCGGATCGAATTCCGGGTGTTTATCAACGCGAATAAACACATTTGTGCCGGGCATGATCGGGTGGGTCGATTCAAAACACAGACCGCTTTCGCTATGATTAAGGGTCCTGGATGGAATTTCATGCCAGAGCCGCGTGCCGAAAAAGGAAAAGTTTATCGGCGCTTTCAAAGCGATGCGCTCATCTATCCTTTTATCTTTCCGTGCCAGCATTTCAAGACCTCCTTCTTTGCTGAAGCCTTATCTGCCCGCAGGCTTAAGCGAGGCCATATATATTGCCGCGATAAAATCAGTTGACCGTCCTGTGAGATTTTCGAAAGCGGCTCATATAGTGTAATGGGTTCTATGACCGCAGGATACAGACACCCGGCGCGTTGCATATAGCGATTGTCAAAAAAACGTTCCGTTTGCGGAAGGTTTTTTTGCTACAAGCGCTCATGCCGCCATCCTTTTATGCGGAACGGTTTTATGACAAGCGGTGTAAATCAAAGAAAACGAGCGACTTAATTAAAGCAAGAATCATGCAAGCGTTCGGCGGCAAAGGACTCCTGTATTGATTTCGAGTGGTTAGCTTATCGGCAGGAAGCGCTCTCAAATGTTATTGTGCAGAAAAGTCAACACGCGCTGTATGTTTTTTTTTCACATATGCTATTTTTTCCGGCGACCTTTGGTCGCTTTTTTTATCTTTTGGATAAGCGCCTGCAGGTCGGGTGGTTTTTCGATGACATCCAGGGCGCCGAGCGCTTTGGCTTCAGCATGCTTTTCGACGGGCACGTTTCCGGTCAGAAGGATGATTTGCACATCAGGCTGCTTTTCCTTCATCAGTTTTAAGGCTTTAAACCCGTCCAATGCCGGCATCATGTAATCCATGATGACAGCGTCGTAGGATTCTTCTTCTATCAACTTGAGTGCATCTACGGCAGAAGTCGCGAGTGAAACATCCATTCCGCGCGCACGTATCCGCTCTGAGATGATATCTAAAAACGCCTTTTCATCGTCGACGATCAATACTTTTTTTGACATGCTACACTCCCCGGCAATTCATCATCTTCGCATACCGATTTTGTTGCGCTGAACCGGCCGCCGATCACTGCCGTTCGGTCAAGCGCTTCGGGCTCTTCTTTGCGCGTATCGGTTCCGCTGACCCGGGTGGGCCACCCCTGATTATGAAAAAATCACACGCATCCTGTTTAGTGCAGTCGATAACGATTACCGCCGCTTAATTTCCGTCTATGCCGCCGCTTAATTTGACGACAATTTCCCGGTTGGCGCTGTTGATGTTCAGCCCGGCTCCGAGCAGATCACAGAGGTCTTTTTCAGGTTCAGCCGGAAATTCCCTCACCGGGGGCCCCGCCAGACCGTCGAGACCTTTGAAACAAATCTGTATGTCAGCGTCTGATTTTTGGGTGACCAGTTCAACAATTTTATCCTTATTGGCCGCGTCCATCGCAAAATCCAGGCACAACCAGAGCAGATTCAATAAAAAAAACGCAGAAGTTCTTAACTTAACCGGGTTTTCATTTCGTTTTAGCCGAACGGCAACATCGCGCATAGATGCGAATCGCTCGGATAAAGCCACCAGCATTTCTAATATGTCATTTAATTCAATGGCCTGGGTCGATTCATCGACGCTGTGGGCCAGGCGGTTCATGTTTTTGACGATGGCGTCGGCCCGGCGAACCTGCTTCATCACTGTCCGGGACATATCCATCAGCCGCTGCGGTTGGATCGCAGTCCCCCGGTCTGCCATAAGTGCCAGATCCCCAAGAAGCCCGGCATTTTCATTGACGATTGCCAGCACATTTTTGATTTCATGCGATATTGACGATGTCATTTTCCCGAAAAATTGAAGTCCGCTCTCCGTTGAGCGTTCTAATTTGGCAACCATGTGAAACTCCATTTTTTTGATGTTCGCACGAGTCAAGCGTCCTGATCATACCCGCTCGCATTCTTTGATTTGTTGCGCTCCATCTCAAGCGGTAAACGGATATGAAATTGGGTTCCCTTGCCGAGCTCGCTTTGGACACGGATTTGGCCGCCGATTTCCTGAACCAACGCATAGGTAACAGCCAGGCCAAGCCCGGTTCCGCTTTCACCGGCTTTTGTGTAGAAAAAGGGCTCGAAAACGTGTTTGATTTCCGCTTCGGGGATACCGGGGCCGTTGTTGGCAAACGTTATGGCAACAGAATTCGTATTCTCACGCTTTACGCTAATCTCAAGGTGGCCCCCATCTTTCATGACCGTGATCGCATTGTTAAACAGGTTGAAAAATATCTGCTCTAATTTACCCCGGTCACTCTCAAAATGTGGAACATTGTCCGCATAATTCACGCCAATTGTAATAGATCTGGTTTCGGCCTCTTTTGCCAAAACATCGTTTACCTCGTCGATAATTTCCGCCAGGCTGACGGTTTGGACACTCAGGTTGAGATGGCGGGCAAAATTCAAAAGACCCTTGGTGACCTCTGCACAGCGGTGCACCGTGGCAAGCACCGAGTCCACCAGCCCGATGAGTTTCGGATCATTTTTATAAGCCCGGGTCAGTGTAAATATATCTTTGATATGTCCCGCCTTCTGGTTAATGATGGCCAGGGGGTTGTTAATCTCATGAGCAACACCGGAAGCCAGCCGCCCCAGAGAAACCATCTTTTGCGTGTATTCGGCCTGATGGAGAGTGTCGACCCGCTCCTGATCAGCCTCGTGAATTTGATCGACCAGACGCGAGGTGACCGCCAGGGTTACCAGCAATATCCCTAAAATGCTTGTTGCTAAAATCCCCGTAAAGGCCCAACCCGTTTTGTACCAGGGTTGAATGAGCTCGCCTTTCTGTTTGACGATCATTAAAATAAAGGGTGTTTCAGGGATATACGCATAGCCGATCACCAACCTTTCTTTCTTATCGTTCATACCCTTAAACACCTGCGCCTTGGGTGAGTAATCCGGGATGCGAATCGGGATCTGATTAAAAACCGGACCGTAATAGCGGGAAGGGGTTTGCAACACGCCCTTGCG
>JASFGN010000384.1:0-4264 GCA_050123735.1 Desulfobacterales bacterium
GCCACCGGAACCTATTATTTTTACGCCGAAGATGCCCGGGAGCTCATTTTTACCGAAAATGAAACGAATTCAGAACGATTGCCGAATGTGCCCGGCAACCACCGGTACAGCAAAGATGCTTTTCACCGTTACCTGGTGCACAATGAAAAAGGCGCCGTCAATCCGGAGCGCCAGGGCACCAAAATGGCAGCCGTTTACCGCACAAAGCCGGCTTCGGGCCGGGACCACGTCATCCGATTGCGCCTCAGTCATAAAGCCCTGCCGTCGGCATTCGACGATTTTGACGCTGTCTTTGAGAAGCGTCGCTTCGAAGCCGATGAGTTTTATGCCGCGATTCAAAAGCCGCAGCTGAGTGAAGACGAAAAAAAAGTGCAACGGCAGGCGCTGGCAGGCATGCTCTGGAGCAAGCAATTCTACTATTATAATGTGGAGCAATGGCTGAGGGGCGATCCAAGCTTTCGGTCGGTCCCGGCGTCCCGCCATACCGGGCGAAATCACGAGTGGCAGCATCTCTATAATTTCGATATTATTTCCATGCCCGATAAATGGGAGTATCCCTGGTATGCCGCCTGGGATCTGGCCTTTCATTGCCTTCCACTGGCCCTGGTCGATGCTGATTTTGCCAAGCGCCAGCTGGCATTGATGGCCCGCGAATGGTACATGCATCCCAGCGGGCAGCTGCCGGCCTATGAGTGGAAGTTTGGCGACGTCAATCCGCCCGTGCATGCCTGGGCGGCCTGGCGCGTTTACCAGATTGACGCCAAGCAAGCGGGCAGGGGCGACCTGCAGTTCCTCGAAAGTATCTATCACAAGCTGCTGCTCAATTTTACCTGGTGGGTTAATAAAAAAGATGTAGAGGGCCACAATGTGTTCCAGGGCGGTTTTCTGGGATTGGATAACATCAGTGTTTTTGATCGCAGTGCACCGTTGCCCACCGGCGGCCGTATTGATCAATCCGATGGGACCGCCTGGATGGGTTTTTACTGTCTGGTGATGCTCAAAATGGCACTGGAACTGGCCCGGCATAACCCCGTGTATCAGGACACCGCCGGTAAATTTTTTGAACACTTTTTGCGCATTGCGCGCGCCATGACCGGTGAATATCGCCAGGGTGTCAGCCTGTGGAATGAAGAAGATGGTTTCTTTTATGATGCCCTGCATTTGCCCGATGGTGGAATCGTCCCGCTTAAGGTGCGCTCGCTGGTGGGCCTGATGCCGCTTCTGGCCGTGGAAACGCTCGAGGTCGATCTGGTTGACATGCTGCCGGAATTCAAGCGCCGCATGAACTGGTTTTTCCAGAATCGCATCTATCTCCGAGACGGCGGCCATGTCGCCTGTGTCAGGTCGCCGGGAAAACGGTCGCGCCGGTTGCTGTCAATTGTTAATCGGGATCACCTGATTCGCGTGCTCCAGCCCATGCTCGCTGAAAACGAATTTCTTTCTGAATTTGGCATTCGATCTGTTTCCAGATATCATAAAAGCCATCCTTACACCTTCAAGGTCAATGGCCGCGCCCATACCATCAATTACCAGCCGGCTGAATCTGAAAGCGGTCTGTTTGGCGGCAATTCCAACTGGCGCGGGCCGATCTGGTTTCCGATTAATTACCTGCTGATTGAAGCCCTGCAGAAATTTAATCACTATTTTGGCGACGACCTTAAAGTCGAATGCCCCACCGGATCGGGCAAGATGATGAACCTGGGTCAGATCGCCACCGAGCTTTCGCGACGGTTGATCAAGCTGTTTTTACGCACCCGCAACGGTCGGCGGCCGATATACGGTGGCCTGGACATCTTTCAAAAAGACCGGCACTGGCAGGATCTGATTCTTTTCAACGAATACTTCCATGGTGACAACGGCGCCGGTCTGGGCGCCTGCCATCAAACCGGCTGGACCGGACTGGTGGCCAAACTCATTCAGCAGTCGGGGGGTGGCGCAGATCGTTAAAATGAAGCGGCAGGTGGGTGAATCTGGAAAGCGTTCTGCTTAGAAGTGATTTCAAGTGATATCCTGCAATCGTTGGGCAACTTCGGCTTTGTGAACATCGACTCCGATAACTGGTGAGAGATGCATTTTTGAGCTCGCTGGGTCAGTAGCATCTAAACGCCTCCTGAATGGCTTCAGAAACCAGCACCCAGGGTGTTTTGTCCAGCTTGTCGGGATGATTGGACAGATAGTCTTCGACAACCAGCTTAACCTCTTTTATTTTAACACCTTTGGGGATACAAATCTTTTCCGGCTTCATGGTTCCGTCATATATCGCCCGATAGGCAAATGTGACACCCGAAATGAATCCCAGACCATAACCGTAAAGTTGTGGATCGCTACTTTCGATACAGGCCAAAAGATTATGGCCGCTGTTCATGGAACCGCAATCGTCAGATTCGGCGGCAGCCGGCGCCAGGAAAACGATTCCGATTATCAATATTGAGAGCGACTTCATACAATCCCCTCCTTTCCCCTTTTATTACATCGCAAGGGTGTCATACAAAATCTGATTTGTCATTAATCTGCTATTCGATTTGGTGGCGCGATGAAACAGTCGTCTAATCTATATAAATGTTCAGGGCGGGAAGCAAGGAAAAGGTTATGTGTTGTGTGTTGCAGATTGCGGGTTGCAGGATCAATCAGGCGGGGATAACCCCACCCCTGCTTCCGACCGCAGTCTCCTGTCTAACGGATAATCGCATCTTCGCGTTCGTCATAGGCGCTGCGCGGAACAATTTTTAAGATGACATTGTCGCCAACGACGGTCGGAGGAACTTCAAATCCGCTTTCAACGCGATGCCATTCGACCGTTGCGACGCCCGGGGCATGCCGTCTGATAAAAGGCGAGCTGTGTGGCTAAACACCCCTGGCATGCCGTATTCACGATTCACCAAAGGACCATCCAATGATTTGAGGCCGTCATGCAGAACAGATCGATTTTTCGTTTGACTAAAAACCGGATTGAAAAATATAATACGGGTACTGAATTGATCCTATGATACGGAACCATTTTGGCTGACTATGGTTGATGAAAAACGATACCTGACAGCCCAGGAGCTGTTAAACGATTCCTTTGAGCTGGGCCTGCGCATTTACAAAAGCGGGTTCAGGCCCAGTTTTATTATCGGCATTTGGCGCGGCGGTACGCCCGTGGGCATTGCCGTCCAGGAAATACTGGATCATCTGGGCGTTAAAACCGATCATATTGCTATCCGCACCTCTTCTTATTATGGAATCAAAAAAAGGGACAAAGAAGTCCGCGTCCACGGACTCGAGTATGTTATCCGGCAGGCCAACTGGGAAGACGGCTTGCTGATCGTTGACGATGTCTTTGATACCGGCAGCAGCATCAAAGCTGTCATCGACGCTCTGACTGCAAAAATGCGCCGCAACCTGCCGAAGGACATCCGGGTCGCCACGGCCTGGTTTAAGCCCAAATATAATCTAACAGACATCGTTCCTGATTATTATATTCATGATACCGATCAGTGGCTGGTGTTTCCCCACGAACTGGAAGGCCTCACCCGTGAAGAGATCTTTAAGAATAAATCCGGGATGAAAAAGCTTTTTGAGGATGCGGGGCTGCTATAAGCGCAGGGAGCCGGGGCTGTCAGGCATTCTGATGTCGGCTTCAGATTCGGCAAAAAAATATCATCCCCGCAATAATATCTATTGTTTTCCATTCACCAATAATGTTAGCATTAGTTTGATCCATAATGCCTGCCCTCTTTTTCGCGGTTTGGTGTTATGGTTAGGCTATCTCGGTTGTTCCATTTTGGGCGACTGGGATAGCCTGTACTTTTTAGGCCCCGTGAAGCCCGCGGGTCTACCATCGGCACATCGCCTTTTGAACACATTAATCTATCAAATCAAGATGTGAAATCCCGTTTTAAGCGGGGTCAGAAAACAACATGCCCGTATGGCAGCTTGAACGCAAGTATGTTCTGAGGGAGACATAGACAATATTGTAAATTATTTCTGGGAAGCCACACGAATGCTTTGCAAAAAAAACTGCTGCGTCATCCGTCTTTGCGGCGGGCGCATTCGACCACATTTTGCAACGGTGGCAGGAAATCCTATATTGTGATATGAGAACACATCAGTGCGATATCAGCTGAAAGGAGATTTCATTTGGACATCATTCGCAAGATATTAAAACCCGCTGTCTGGATACTGGCGTTCCACATGCTGATGGTATCCGGACCCTACCAATCCGCATGGGCGGCAATCATCGGCACAGAGGCAACGATTGATGTGGATCGTGCAGAGCGCATGC
>JASFGN010000385.1:0-4262 GCA_050123735.1 Desulfobacterales bacterium
CAGACGGAGCCATTGTCATCGCCGGCCGCAGCGACAGCCCCAAGGGCCCGGTGGCCTGCATCTGGTTCGTGGACGGCACCACCGGCGAGTGGGTGGTCAAGTCGCTGGGCGCACTTTCCAAGAAGAGCAAGGACGCCGTGGCCACCGGCATCGCCTATCGACCGGGATCGGTTGTGGGCGAGCTGATCGTCGTGGGCTACAGCGCGAGCATCCTCTACCCCTCGGAAGCTTTCGTGTGGACCGGCAACCCCACGCTTGAGGAAGAGGAGATCGGCTACTTCTACGACCTGGAATACATCCTGACCAAGACCGGCGCTGGTGAAGCGTCCGGGATGGGCTCCGAGTGGATCCTGAACGAGGCCACCGGCATCTCCGCCGCCGGCGACCGCATCGTCGGCTGGGGCATCAACCCGGAAGGCGGTATCGAAGCCTGGCTGGTCGACGGATTCCCGTACGACGAACTGGTGTTCACCCACGAGTAACCCCGGCCTGGCAGGATTCGGCCCCAAACAGCACCTGTCGGCCGACTGCTGTGCCCGCCCCTAAATGGCCCCGCCCGGGTCTTCCGGGCGGGGCAATCATTGCAACCCGGGCCGCCGCGGCATCCCGAAGGACGGGATCGAGGCCCGGCGCGTCACCGGGCTTCCATGCAACGAAAAAGTGCCCCCCTCTCAGCAAAGCGCCATTCCCGAAAAAGGCAAGCGCTACAAAGTTTTGGGGCCGTGCCCGTCGAAAAACACCTTCGCCGGGCACGGCCCCCTGTGGAAACCTGGCAGGTCCTACTCCTCGCTATTCGTTCCTGTATTATTGCCAACACTTTTCCAGAGCACGTCCAGAGTCTCCTGGTCACGCAGGAGAACAGCGCTCGCTTTATCCTTTGGTCCGACGATCACCCACAGGGCGATGAGATCTTCCCCATCCTGACTTGGATAGTAACCGATTTTAACATATTCACCCAGCCCGGGCTGGGGAATTGTAGACGTCTCTCCCGTTTCCACAACCTTTCCATCAACAACAGCTTCAGGCAAACAGGTGTTTTCATCAATTTGCAGGGTTAAAGCGTTTTCCCAATAAAACGCCGGCCCTATGCCCAGGATCGTTATTACGTCCTCGACACTGCAATCATTGCGGTCACAGGCATTGGCGACATTGTCGTCGTTTTCGGTGCAACCTTCTACACCATTGTCACGGCAAAGGGTAATTCCATCTTTGCTGTCATCGTGAAGGGATAGGACACACCCGGACACAACGTCTAATATAAATTCCGCATCAGGGCCCTCAGAGCCCTTCTTAAATTCCATGCCTCCGAAGGCTTGCACGGCTGCGAAGCTCATGACGATTGCCAGTACGACAGACACTATCGTGATAGAATTTTTCATCATAGCTCTTCCTTTTTTGTTAATGTTTTGTGTGTTCGCCATGCCTTTTTGTGTTTTTGTTATGATTTACGTTTTGATGAAGTGCCAGGGTCCATATCACATCCCTGGTCAAGAGGACTCCCTGGTAAGCTGCAATAGATCTCAGGGATTTATCATATTTTTCACGCGCTGATAAATGTCACAGGCCAGGTAATTGCCCTGACAGTATCTCAGGGCAAAGGCAATGCCCTGACTGTTCAGGTTGAAGCAGTAACAGTCCGGCTCGGGGTTGTTCAGCACGGGGCAGAACTTTTCCTCTCCGTTTCCTCTGTCCGATGATAGCGTTGTGAATTCGTTCATTTTAAGCGAGTTCCTTGATGAACGCAGAAAGTGAGCCCGGTCTTCTCCACTGTTTGACACCGCTTAGCGGTCCTGGCGCGTGGTCTACGATTCTTCTAGATTGTATAAAACAAGATTTGTGCCAGAAAACGTATCCACGCACCGGTTTGTCAACGAATGATTAATAATCTTATAAATATCTATTAGTTATCGAAAAACAGGCTGTGATAATGCGAGGGGTTTGATGGAGAAAAGCCGGCGCTTTGACTGTAACATGACACACATTATTGCGGCACAAATTGAGTGATGGCGCATTTAAATTCTACCAGTTCAAATTCTCCATCTGCTTAAAAAAACACCCATGCCCGTGCATGAGAGTCAATTCTACCCCTTTGAGCCGAGCCCGATGGCGACCGAGCTGCAGTTGAGAGCAGAAGATCGGCTCAGCCGCCGTCACCGGGACCGTCAAATTTAACCGCAAAGCATTAATTAAGGAGTTTGCCCGTACCGGTAATTGTATTGATATTGATGCTGGAGATGCTCCTGTTGCTCATGCAGGTCCTGGTGCTGATGTTGATGTTGGTTCTGATGCTGATGCTGATGCTGGACCTGTTGCTGCAGCCCCTGGTTCTGGCTGCCGTCGCCGTTGCCGCCCTGACCGCCGTTGCCGTCGCCGTTGCCGCCGTTACCGCCGTCGCCGTTGCCGCCGTTACCGCCATTACCGCCGTTACCGCCGTTACCGCCGTTACCACCGCCACCGGAGCCTCTGGCAAGAACAAACGGATCTCTCAGCATGTCGGCCGCTATGGGGCAATCGCCAGAGACACGGTTTTGCAAGCTCAGCGCAGGCGCTTTTTCAATGTTTGAATAATGGGGCATCGCCGCAAGTGCCGGCGCGATCATCAGCCCAAAGAAAATCAATGGAAAAAACAGATAAAAAATCTTAGTTGACCTCATTTCTCCTCCTTCTTCGAAAAACCGTTTCGGGCGACCGGGTGCACCCCACGTTCTTTTTCGAAACCGATTCCGGCCCCGGACCGACCCATTTATTTTCGCAGACTTTTGTGCGCGTTTTAATCCCTAAACGGCTCACGCTGAAAAAGGTTACAATTTTTTTTCTTTTGGGGGGCAGATCAATCCGAAAAAAAAGCGAAGTCCTTAAGGGTCGCGCTTCGGAGAGATGAAATGAGAGCGATGCAATCGATTAGACAGACCTGAAGATAGTGATCGGAAAATTCTATAGCAGCGCCAGAAATATGAAACTAATTGCCGGAACCGCTTCCACTACCGGGGCCGGAGCCGCCCGAACCGCCACCGGAGCCACCCGAACCGCCGCTGCTGCCGCCACCGGAGCCGGAGCCCGAACCGCCACCGGAGCCGGAGCCGCCCGGTGCGTTGCCGGCCCCGCCTGACGACCCGCTGCTATGACCCGCGCCCTTTTGACCACCGCCCGGGCTATCAAAATTGTTTCCCTGTTCGATCGAGCGGCTGATACGGGCCGCCACGCTTTGGGGAGGGATCGTCCGGGAATCGTTTCGAAAGGCGCTGCGCATATTGTGCATCTGTGCGGCGCTGAACTGATGCTCAAGCGCCTGTTGGATCAGTGCTTCAGTTTGTGATGGGGATACACCCAGGCGCGCCATGTCCCTGGCCGTTTTAAACGTCTCCATCGCCAGGATGTCTTGCTCATCGGTTTTCAGCGTACGCATTTGGTCCTGAAGAACGCGGGTGATGGACTCAACGCTTTTCGAGCCCAATCCGGCGGTCAAACAGGCAGCAATGACGTGTCCCATCTGATTCATTTGTGCTTTGCGGTCCGTGAGCTTTGCGGCTTGCTTGTAAGCGAAGTCATAGCGCGCCCGAACCGTGTCCATGGCATTGACGATCGAGCCGGCCTGGACCTGCTTGGCCATACCCTCAAAGGCTTTATTGATGATGGGATCCGACGGCAGGCCCTGCGCTTGGGCTGTGGACAGTACCTGATGGGCCCTGATGATCTGCTGTGCTTCAAACCGATTTTGCACCATGGCCCGGGTGACGGCTATGGCCCGCTCAGACGAAAAGCCGGAGTCAATCAGATCGCGCGTGCTCTGCGCGACAGCCTGCGGGGCGATGTCAGACAGGGCCCGATCCACTTCGTCCGCGCCGGCGATGGCAGCCGCCAGCACCAGTATCCCTGCCGCCAGAACGATTTTTTTAATGATTATTTTCATGGCAATTTTTAATTCACTGCAATCCTGTCGTCGGCCGTCAAGGAACAGGCTCGAAAATGCAGTTTTTGGAACCGAAATCATCGCCTTCCCGGACATCGCACTCCGGGAGAAATGCCGCTCCATCGACCATAAAAAAATAACTGAATTCGATGTCCGCCGGAACCGATATTTCCCAGGTGCCGTCCTGCTTTTTTTCAACGCTGTGCAACCTGAACCCATCCAGGGAATAGGCAAAATCAACCTGCCGTGCAGCGGGCAAATCAAGATTGAAGATCACCTTGTGTTCCTCCACCCGGTAAAACCGCCCGGCACAACCGAAAATCAACAGAAAAAAGGAGAATACGAAAATCAG
>JASFGN010000386.1:0-4251 GCA_050123735.1 Desulfobacterales bacterium
CAACAAGGTATAAAGGATTAAAATCATTTTATCTCATTAATTTTCACCCTGCGGGCGAGCCGGAGGCTTCCATCTGCTGCGTTATTAAGGGCTCGAAGTAGTACACTACGACTTCGCCCTTAAATGCCTTGCAGATGAAAGCCTCCGACTCGTGCAAAATTCAGGTATCAACTATAGCATAAGCCGGTATTGATTTCCAATTCTAAAAAATTATAGACAGCCAGCAATCGGTTGTGTTATGAATACATTTTAAACTTTCATCACTGAGAAAACCATAAGAGGGAGGTGGACCATTGGGTAGTGTCGTTAAAAAACGCAGAAAAAAAATGAGAAAACACAAGCACCGCAAGCTTTTGGCCAAAACGCGCCATCAAAGACGCAAGGGCAAATAAATTTACCTGCGGTTGAAGCTGTGGCTCAAAAGCACCGTTTTGCCAGACGGTGCTTTTTTTATGCCCGGTAACCTAAAAGCCTTTCAGATATTTTAAGAATTCCGAATCAGTCGAAAGGACCAGCAAACTGTTCTTGCCCAGTGTCTCGCGATAAATTTCCATCGTCTGAACGAAAGAGTAAAATTCGGGATCCTTACCGTATGCCTCCGCATAAATAATGGTTGCCTGGGCATCGGCGTCACCCTTAATTTTCTGAGCTCTTTTGAACGCTTCCGATTCGATTTCCTGCAGATCTCTTTCTTTTTCGCCCAGTATTTTCTGAGCCTCCCCCTTGCCTTCGGAGCGGAATTTCTCTGCAATCTGGTTTCGCTCGGCAATCATGCGGCCGTAGACGGATTTTCGGACCTCCTCGACATAGTTGATGCGCTTGAGTTTAACATCCACCAGCTCGATGCCAAAAGGCGTTAATTTCGGCTGGGCCTGCTCCAGTATGCCCTGGGTAATTTTCTGGCGACCGACCTCGATTTGAAAGTAAACCCGTGTTCTGCGGGTTTCGCTCTCAAGGCCGACTTCCTCCGTTTCCAGTTCACGGTTGGAACTGCGCACCGCTTCAATCAGCGAGTGTGAGGTAATAAAGTTTCGTACGGCCGGGTCGATGATGTCATTTAATTTGCCGATTGCATTGAATCGGTTGTTGACGGTTTGAAAGAATTTAATCGGATCCACAATTTTCCAGCGGGCAAAGGTGTCCACCCAGATAAAGGTTTTATCCAGAGTAGGGATCTGTCCGGGATCGCCATCCCATTGCAGCAAATTTTTATTAAAGTAGTTGGCCTTCTGGATAAATGGAATCTTAAACTTTAAACCCGGATCTGTTTTGGGTTGACCCACAATGCGGCCAAACTGGGTAATGACCACCTGTTCGGTCTCGTCGACCGTGTAAGCGGCCCCGTAGATGATAAAGGCGATGATCGCCACGGGAATCAAAATAATGCTTTTCGTTTTCATTTTTCACCACTGCTTTGCTGTGCGGGCGCGAGCGATTGCCCCAGGTTGAGTAACGGCAACAGGTTTTTCTGGTCAGAGTCGACAATATATTTTTGCCCCAGATTGGGAAATGTTTGTTGGATGGTCTCAAGATAAAGTCGGCGCTTGGTAATATCTTTGGCTTTAATGTATTCATTGTAGACGGACACAAACCGGTCGGCGTTACCCTTGGCGCGGTTGACCCGATTTAAGGCATAACCTTCAGCCGCCCTCACCGTTCTTTCGGCCTCACCGCGGGCAGCCGGAATGGCCTTATTGTAATCTTCTCTGGCCTGATAAATCATCTGCTCCTTTTCCTGTACGGCCTGGTTGACCTCGTTAAACGAGGGCTGTACCGGAGGGGGAACATTGGTTTTTTTCATTTCGATGGTCACGATGTGGATGCCGGTTTCGGCCTGGTCCAGTTCGGCCTGCAGACGACCTTTGGCTTCGACCGCAATTTCATCGCGTTTGCTGATGACTTCGTTGATACTGCGATCACCGATCACCTGCCGCATGGTGGCTTCGGACATATCGCGCAGCAGCCGGCGGACATCCAGGACCTTAAACAGAAAGTCAAAGGGATTTTTGATCCGAAACTGCACGATCCAGGGCACGATTGCAACATTTAGATCACCGGTCAGCATCAGGGCTTCCCCTGTATTTTCGGTACCCGATCTGAAGCGGGAGGGCCGCACCTGGGGGGCTGAGGTCGTAAAACCAAATTCCTCGGTTTGAATTTCACGCACATTGACCTTGGTTACCGTTTCAATGCCAAGCGGCAATTTGAAATTGAGGCCCGGCTGGGTGGTGCGTGTATAGCGGCCGAGCAGCTGCACCACACCGACTTCGTTTTGCTTAACGGTGTACACCGACGTCGCCGCCAGGGCGGCCAGAATGATGATGACAATGAATAACGGACCGCCGGGAAATTTGACTTTTTTGATTCTCTCGACAAATTCATCCATCTGTGGCGGCACACCGCCTTTGCCCTGCTGTTGCTGCTTTAATTTTTCCCAATCCCAGGTCATAGCATTAATCCTTAAGATGTTTTGAGACTTTGAGTTACTGCTGCAGCCTTTAGGTACAGTCGCACACGTAGCCTTCTGTCATCTAATTGCCGGAACTTTTATTCTTCTCCGACAAATGATGCAGCTGCAAAATCCAAAAATACTTAGTTAAAATAAGTTACCCGCTCAGTCAAGTCAAGCAAAAAGCAAACAGTAGGGGATAACCGGGGCGAAGAAAAACCGCTCACCTGCGCAGCACTTGAGATCCCAGCAGGCAGGGGGCAATCCTGAAAGGGTATGCAATCGCTGGTGATTTCACATGCTAAGGCAGGGCATTGATAAACGCGTTTGTGGTTCAACAATGGAAGAAATTTTGCTATAGTCTGAAGACGATGGACGACCACGACAAGCGCTCTGATTTTGTTCATATTGGACACATCCTTGATAATGTCCTAAAATCTTACCGTACTGGAGCTGATTCCGGGCTGAGGGAGGTTTGGCATTTATGGGATGCAGCTGTGGGAGATGCTATTGCCCGGAATGCCCGACCGGCAGCTTTTAAAGGCAACCTTCTGATTGTGCATGTCAGCAACTCGACCTGGATCCACCAGCTGCAATTTTTGAAAAATGACCTTATATCCGCGGTAAACACTGCTCTCGGGCACCCGCTTCTAAAGGACATAAAATTTAAAATCGGACCCTTAAAATAGCGCTCCGCTATTTTATCTCAGGTGTCGGTCTCTATAGTGTCAGGTTTCAGGGACGAATAGAAGGGCTGACACCTGAACACTGAAACCTGACACCTGAAGTGGTCCTAAAATTTTGACCGACATGAATCGACAAACAACAGGGACCTTCTTTGACGGCAAACTTCTTGTTAAGCAGGACCCCTCCGGTTATCGTTTTTCGATTGACGCCATTTTACTGGCTTCTTATGCGAGGCCGCGGGCAAAGGAACGTGTGCTTGATCTGGGTACCGGCTGCGGCATTATTCCGCTGATACTCGCCTACCGTCATCCGAATATCACCGCAATCGGGATTGAGATTCAAAAAGAACTGGCTCAGATGGCGATTGCAAACGTCGAGGCCAATCTCTTGCAGAATCAAATCAGGGTGCTTTGCCAGGATATGCGCAGATTAAAACCGGATGACATCGGCGGGCCGGTGGATCTGGTTGTTTGCAATCCACCCTTTCATAAACCCGAATCCGGCCGCGTAAATCCCGACCGGCAGCGGGCCATCGCCCGGCACGAATTGAAAATCAATCTGGCAGATATCCTAAAGACGGCCAAACGCATGTTACGGACGGCCGGCCGTTTTGTTACGATCTATACAGCCGAACGGTTGACGGATTTGTTTGTTCAAATGCGGGCCCACGGAATCGAACCTAAATCTATGCGCGCGGTTCACGGGCAGCTGGCGTCCGAAGCCAGACTCATTCTGATTAGCGGGACAAAGGGCGCGCAACCCGGCACCCGACTGCAGCCGCCAGTGGTCATTTATGATTCCAAAGGTGTTTATTCCCAGGAAATTCTGCAGATGTTCGAGCCTTGACAGTGTGATTTAAAGAGGTTATTCAGTACTACCTCTGAATCGATGAACCGGTATACCGGAAGGGTGGCCGAGTGGTTTAAGGCGGCGGCCTCGAAAGCCGTTGAGGGTCTTCAGGCCCTCCGTGAGTTCGAATCTCACCCCTTCCGCCATAAAATTACGGCGTAATTTTATATAAAAAATTTTGAAAAATTTTTTTTGCGGAGAGATGTCCGAGTTGGCTGAAGGAGCACGACTGGAAATCGTGTGTGCTGCCAAAAGCGGCACCGAGG
>JASFGN010000387.1:0-4248 GCA_050123735.1 Desulfobacterales bacterium
ATGGTCAAAAGTTGTTCCAGCTCTTTGGTTTTGGTCAAGTCCATCATATTGATCAATATGGCATCTTTGCCCTGATACTCTATCCGGCTTGCCTGGCAGTGGACCCATTTCATCTGATCCCGGTTTGCCTTTTCAGCGGGATCATAAAATCTGAATTCCAGGGCGCCGGTCGGCGCTTGGCCCGCAAGGATACTTTTATAAAAAACATCCACCTTTTCCATATCATCCGGATGGATGGATTCGGCATCCTGCAATTTTACGGGACGCGGCAGCGGACCCAGCAGTTTTTCCTGCTCAGGATTTTGATAAAGGATCCGGCCATCTTGAATGATCGATATACCCGTTAATGAATTTTCGACCAATTCCCGAAAGCGTTTTTCGCTTTCTGCCAAAGCCTTTTGCGCCCGATTGCGTTCTATGATTCTTCCGATTCGCTCGGCAATGGTAATAAGCAGATCTCTTTCTTCTTTCAAAAAAGGCCCGTCATCGTTTGGCGGTGGTTTTCCAATATGAAAAACCGCTAAAGCACCGACGGCATTATCATTGACGATAATATTCTGAGCAAGCATCCATTGCGTTTCCTTAAAGTTTTTTGTTCTGTATTCCTGACCGTTTGCGATAATCCGAGCGCATGTGGTTTCCGGATCCTTCCAGGCCGGCGGAATGAGTTCAACAATTCCCTGCAGGATCCCGTTTAAAGTCAGTCCCCGTCTTTCCATCAAACGTGAAATCTCAAAGAGGCAGTTGAGCTCTTTGATACGCTCACCCACCTCATTCACACTATTTTGTAAATCCTTCTCGACTTTTTTACGTTTTTGTATCTCTCTGTCCATTTCATCTCTTGAAGCCGTCACCGCCTTCAAGCGTTCCGTCATTTGATCGAACGCCCGCCCCAGTTGGCCGATTTCATCTTGCGCATCGGTGGCAACTTTGTGGTCTAAATTGCCTTTCCCGATTTCTTCCGCACCGGCATGTAAAACTTGAATCGGTTCAGAAAACGACCGGGCAAGGATAAATGCGACAAGGGTGCTCAGTACGATGACAACGATGGTAAGCACGAGAACAAAATCGCGCAGCGTGGCAACGGGTTCAAGGGCCTCCGCAATATCGATCTTGGCTACCATCCCCCAGTCCAATTCCGGAATGTATCGCCAGGCCGCAATGACCTTTTCCCCGCGGTAGTCAACGGATAAACCGGATCCATTCTTGCCGTTGAGCGCTTCCTGGATGGGGATGGCCTTCTTTTCTCCGAAAACCACTTTTCTGTTCAGGGCGGCGCCCGGATCATGGCGCAGCGGGTTGAGAAAAAGGGCTTGATCGCCATCTTTTCGGGCAATTAAGGTCTCGCCGCTCTTTCCCAAACCGGTCGCATCTTGAATGAGATCGTAAATGGGTGCCATGTCGGACTCAAACGCAGCCAATCCGAGCAGCTGCCCTCCATCAGAACGAATCGGTGCCAGGAAGAACATCGAAAATGAACCGGCCTGGATCTCATTGGCCACAACATCTGAAAGTTGGATTCGGTCAGAAGCATCCTGAAAGGATTCTTGCCACAAATCCGGCAGGGTCTGACCCAGCATTTTTCGGCTTGAAGATCGCTCCAAAACGTAAACGATTTCACCCTTAGAATTTGCCAGAATGACATTTCTGAAATCATAAAGGGGCTGGTAGATGCGCAGCGTTCGATCCAGTTCATCTCGGATGATTTCATAGGCCGGGCCGGAAAAATTATTTGAAAATTTTGTCACGATAGCGGTGTATTTTTTTAGGGTGGGACGTTGCTGTGCCATTATGATGTGCTTTCGCTGATCGACATAAAAATCGGTAATCTGCACGGCCTTGAGGTCGGCAATACTTCTCAACTGCTCTATCCTCAGGGATTCCAGCGTTTTTCTGGCATGATAATATCCGAGCAAACCGACAAAGCACATCGGTACGATCGTACAAGCCAGAAGAATCAGGATCAGCTTTTTGCGGATAGTCATATCAACCCTATTTACGTTTTGACCACGCACGAAACCTGTGGCGATCTTTGCTAAAATCTGCCTTCAAACGGACTTTTGCATCTACCATACCAGACAATTTCGAAATTTTGCGAAAAAAAAATCGAAATTTCGCGAAATCGGAGATGTCCCCGTATTGCACCTTCGGCTGAAATAAAAATAACCCCATAATAACAAACGGTATTTTTAGCAACCCCCATACTGGCACAGTCCCTGCTTGTAATAGACAATGAAAAATCCGTACCACCTTCGCATCTAAAGCAGCACTTTTATTTCCAAGGCCAAAGGTATCATGAACAATCCCCTCAAATTTTGCAAATTTTGCTCCGGCATGGCCCCTGCGGCTTTGTCTGGAGCGTCCATCCGTGGTTTAAAACATAAAAAGCATCTGCTCTAAAATGGGTTGATTCTTTTTCTTTTTAGAAAATTCATTGCATGACAAGACAAGGAGAGGCAAAATGAATAAAGCCCATAAATATATGGTGGTCCACAATGACCCCCACATCCCATGGAAGAAGGTTGAAGAGAACTGGGCCAAGTTGGCCGATGTCGAAAACGCCACCTGGATCCGCACCTGCTACAATAAAAATAAAGGTGTCCGTTACTGCGTTTGGCTGGCACCGAACGAAAAGGTGCTGGCCACGATATTTAATGAGCTCCATATTGCCTATGAGTCTATCATTGAAGTCGAAGAAACCGTTCCGGATCTGTGGGGCACGAAATGGCAAGAACATTTGGAAGCAGAAGAAACGGCTGACACACTCGGGTTCTGATTGCGTTCTGAGTTAGAAACTTGTGAGATATGAATCCCATAGGTCTTGTCCAACGGCGATCCTGCGGGGTATGGTTGCCCGGACGGATCAAACCGCCGACATACAATTCGAAACATGACCTCTCATCGGAAATCAGCGATGATTCAGTGACCCGGCAAATGATTTGGTCCGAATGGATAAATATCGGTTAGTCCCCGTCCGGGACCCGATCGCTCCAGGGGATTTTTTCGCCGGGGGCCCATGTGTCAAAGGCGCTTGGCGTGATGACATCACCTCGCCGAACCCGTTCATGAACCCATACGATGCGCGTGTGGCATTCCCGTACACTTTTGCCTAAACGACCCCGTCTTTTTCTTAGCGCCTTTTCGGCAGTCTTTCTGGTTTTGTGAATGGAAATAACTTCCATTTCGCGCTTTGTCGGATCGAATTCGTCATAAATTAATGCAAACATGATTGCACCTCCTTCCTTGCCGAACAGGGCAAAGCTCTATTTTTTATGAGATGCAACAGCCGTACCAAAAAAAGGAGCACCCGCAAAAATGCTGATTTTGGAGAGTATTTTGGAATAATGAAAGAGACTGAGTTGCGAGGTTCCGAAAATAAGGGTTCGGGCAATAGCGTCGATCTGCGGGAACTTGAAGCTCTTTTCAAACGCGTTGAAGTGCTCAAAAATCAAATGCGGAACTTGTTGGAACGGGCACGCGAAACGATACCGCGTGTGACCAAATAACATCGATGTGTTGAAATGGACCTCAATAAGTCATACCTGAATATGAGCTTCAGCCAAGAGCTATTTGCCTGATACTGCTGTTTAGAGCCCAGTATTCATGCCGCTTGAGTCTATCAGAGCGCATCATCCAGGTTGACAATTCTGTCGGCCTCCGGTATCTGAATCTCAATCATCTTTGCAAAAGATCCTTTCTGAATGTTGGGCCCGCCTCAAACCGTCATGTTATTTTAACGATGGGAGTCATATGATGCTGAAAACGCAAATGCACAGCCGATTCTTTTGGGTTTGCCGGTGGATTGCAGTGATGTTGCTTTTGGCCGGCACCCTGCTGATTCAACCCCGGCCCGCAGCGGCGGCCGCAGTTTTTCTGAACGATGGCAGCGAATTGACTGAAAATTCCCCGCCACCCGCACGCAAGATCCCGGTTTTATTCGTGCATGGCCATGATCCCAACCCGGATCCGAACAATCCGAATTATCAGAAAAACTGGTGGCATTCGCTGGATACCCTGCCCTCTTTCAAACAGACCCTGGCGTTACCGCAAAACGCCTGTCTGGGCATCGAACCTTATTACATTTACTTTGAGGACCAGGGACGCTCCATAGCGCTTGATGCCGCTGATATTGGTGACGCCATTGATAGCATTCTGGCACGCCATCAGCTGCGGGACCCGAACAACCCGGATCTGAAAGTCGTAATTATCGCCTACAGCAAGGGCACTCTCAGCGCGCGAACCTATTTA
>JASFGN010000388.1:0-4245 GCA_050123735.1 Desulfobacterales bacterium
GCCCGATTTTTTGCGCCAGCTCCAAGGTCAACTTTCTTTTATTCTTGTCGACGCACACCGGCCCGGCTGCTTTTCCGGTCAAGCGCCCATCCGGGTTGACCTCCAGGTCGGTGCACAACAAATGATCAAACCCCATATCCTCTGCGACCGGCTCGAGCAGATATCTGACCGAGCCGGAGATTAGTACCAGCACATGGCCTTTGGATTTATGCGCATTCACTCGCGCAACAATGGCGGGTGCCAGGTGCGGCTTCAAATACTCGCGGTAAAAATCCGCCGATCCTTTTTGAAAATCGGCCAGGCGCTTATGCCTATAAAAGGTCAGTAAAATCCTGACCATGCGTTCATCGGACAGCAACCGTTGCTGATAGAAAAAATTGGCCGCAAGGATTTTAAAAATATAGCCGTACGGCAGCAGGCGCCTGTCCCGCAGCCACTGGATACCCAGCCGGCCGCTTTCCACTTGCAGCAGGGTTTCATCGAAATCGAAAAATGCAGCCACCGGGTTGGGTCGGGTCATGGGGTCGTCGTCCATCCGATTTTCTGTTACTAAAAGCCGCAGACCAGCGCAAAACGAATTTTGAAATGGCCTCTAAGCACTGCGAGACAATGCTCAGGGGGTATGCAGCATTTTGGTTAGCATCTGATATTCAAGATCGGTACCGTCGTAATCGTAAGTCGATTTCTCATCGGCCATCGGAATCAGTTTAAGCCGGCCCTTGAAAAAGGCGGAGGTGATGTTTTCAACTTCCGTAATACTTAAATCTTTGTGGGCAAAATATTTGGAGTAGACGTTGGGATATCCCAGATTGCGGGTGATTTTAAACAACTTTAGCTGCGCGTTGGGGTTCAAGGCTTTGCGAAGGCTGTAGGCGGTGTTGGCCGTATTCATGTCGAACAAATGGGGGTTGGCATACATCAAAGAAGAAAGCCTGAAGCCCTGGCGGTTGTTGCTGTCCGTTAACCCGGGCAATTGAAACTCGGTGTCGTTCAGCAGTTTGAGCGGGTACCGGCCCATCCGGTCTTTTTGCGCATCTATCATGATGGCCGGCAAGATGATGGCGGCCTCGTCCTGGTGCTTTACGGCCAGATGCAGAAATTGCTCTATAAATTCCCGGGTTGTCAGCGGTGAGTCCGAGGCGACGAATAGGGCATGCTTTTTTTCCCGACAGGCTTTGCTGACGGCATATCCTTTGATCAGATTGCCCCCAATTGAATTGTATTTGACCTTACGTTTGGTGATCTTAAAGCGGTCGATAATGTCCTTTGAAAGCCGGGTGTTCTGGTTAATCAGGCGGCACGGTTTTTCAAATTTTTTGATAAAGTCACCCAGTCGCTGCTCCAGTAACATCTGATGGCCGACGATGATGATGTCATCGATTGCATCGCTGGCAAATAGCTTTTCCAGCGTAAACTGGATGATGGGCATGCTTTTTTTCTGCCCGTCAATGACGGTTTCAAATTCCCTTAAGGGTCGATATCCGGTCTCGATGAATTTTTCGCCATAATGTTCAGCCACGATCTTGCTGTAATGTCGGACTTCCATTTTGTTTTTATATCCGGCCATCAGGATTGCACTAAACATGATTTCACCTGTCCAAAAACGAAAATATCCATCCGGTCAAGAGATACGATCTAGCCTATATAATTTGCATCTGTAATTTTAATGGGCAATTCGAATGGCAGGCAAGGATAATCCGGAATGGCACTGTAAGTCAAGGTCTTGGATCAGGGTAGGGGTGTCCGTCCGGCTTCAATGATGGCAGCGCGGGCCAGAATCGTTAGGGCATCAAAATATGGGACTGATAAGTGTTGCTGCGCCAGGGCCAGCGGGATTTCGGTGCAGCCGGCAATGATGCCCTGCGCGCCGTCAGATACGAGGCTCAGCGCGACGGCAACCAGATCCGATGTAATCTGTTTGCGGGAACGGGGCGACGCGGCGTTTTTGATATCGTAAATGGCCGCCATTACCCTGCTCTGCCGGGTTTCATCGGGAACAATGCTTTTAACGTTAGCGGATACCAGGCGTTTTTGGAACAGGCCGCCGCTGATGGTTCCGGTGGTGCCCATCAGACCCACGGTTCTCATGTCCGGATGATCACTGCTGATTGTATCGGCCACAGCATCATAGATGGACAGGATGGGCAGCTTGACCTGCCGACGAATTTCGGCCAGAAAGAAATGGGCCGATACGCAGGGGATGATGATAAAATCAGCACCGGCTGCCTGCAGGGCGCGACAGCCATTTACGAGGACGGGCACCGGCGACGGTCCTTTGCCGGTAATGGCCGCGGTACGATCCGGGACTTTGGGGTTGGAGTCGATGATCACCCGCAGGTGCTGCTGATCGGTTTTTGCCGGGGTGTTTTGGATGATCCTGGCATAGCAGTCAACGGTGGCCTCCGGCCCCATGCCGCCCAAAATGCCAATTGTCTTTTCCTTCATTTGAATTTTCCGTCGATAAATAGTTCAATTGGTGGAAATAAAATTAATAGCCATAAAGTACAATTTGGAGTGATGGAGTCCTGGAGTATTGGAGTAATGGGTGATGAGAAATTTGAAAACTGCGATCTTCTGCACCCGGTCTTCAGTTCCTTTTTTTATGCTGGCACCTGACACCTGACGCCCGAAACCTGAAACCTTGGAATTGTTGATACCTTAATCTCCAGGTCCTTGAGCCTTAGGCCTTATGCCCTGCGCCTAATATATGCTCCATATAGACATACAGCGCCGGGGATCCGCCGGTGTGCACAAACAAAACATTTTCCCCTTTTTTAAAGACGCCTTTGCGGATCAGGTCGATACATCCGGCCATGGCTTTGCCGGTGTAGACCGGATCCATCAAGATGCCTTCCAGGCCGGCCAGCATGCGGACCGCTTCGGCCATTTCGGCTGTGGGCAGCGAATAGCCCGGGCCGACATATTCGTCGTAGCAACGAACGGCCCGGGCCGGAATGTCTGAACGGATGCCCACATGCACAGCGGTCTCCTTGACCAGCTCATATACCAACTGTTCCTGCTCATCTTTCGGGCGGCTGACATTGATTCCGGCGACCGGTATGTTGCTGTTGTTACCGTAAAAGCCGGTGACCAGGCCGGCGTGGGTTCCGGCACTGCCGCTGGCGCAGACCACATGATCGATGTTGACGCCCAGATCAAAGGTCTGGTCCTGGATTTCCTGTGCACAGGCCACATAACCGGTCGCGCCCAGCGGGGTGGAACCGCCGCCGGGAATGACGTAGGCTTTGCGGCCCTCCCCGGCGACCTCGTCTGCGACCTGCTGCATGGCTGCCAGCATGTCGGAGCCGCCGGTTACAACCGTGACCTTTTCGACGCCCAGCAAACGGAACAAAAAATTATTTCCGCCGGCCCCGGGGCGATAGCTGCCGGGCACCCGTTCTTCTAAAACCAGTCTGCATTTGAGCCCTTCTTTGACGGCTGCGGCCAGTGTCAGACGGCAGTGGTTGGATTGCACCGCCCCGCAGGTAATCAAGGTATCCGCACCCTGCTGCAATGCCTCGGCCACCAGAAATTCCAGCTTGCGGGTTTTGTTGCCCCCGCCGGCCAGTCCCAGCAGATCGTCTCTTTTCATGTAAATCGCGGGCCCTCCCAGCTCTGCTGAAAGGCGGCTGAGTTTTTCGATCGGCGTTTTTCCCTCGGTGTAGCGGCGGCGGGGAAACTTTGCCAGATTCATTTTCGTGCCCTCCGTATTGAGTTGTTAATAAATTCTATATTCTTCGATTCGCTAACATTTTTGGGCAGTTTACAACTAAAACCCAAATTTTAACCAATTTATTCTCGCAATTTTGGATTATCAAGCCTTTTTGTGGTGATTCCGTTCTTTTCTTGACTACAACAGGGGTAGAAAGTATGGTGCCCCTGTTTTAAACTGATACCCTGAGCCCGCGATAAGACTTTATGAAAGCCGGAACCCTAAAATCGGATGCGTTGCTGCTGACCACCGCCATCATATGGGGCTTTGCCTTCGTCGCCCAGCGGGTTGGCATGGACTATGTCGGTCCCTTTACGTTTAACGGCATTCGGTTTGCCATCGGCAGCCTGTCCCTGATGCCGCTGGTCATCCTGAGCCATGATGAGCCAACATCTTCGCGCAACATCCTGCCGCCGGCCGGTTTGAAAACGATTCTGCTGGGCGGCGCTGCCCTCGGCCTGACGCTTTTTTCAGGGGCGTCGCTGCAGCAAATCGGACTGGTTTACACAACTGCCGGAAAGGCCGGTTTTATC
>JASFGN010000389.1:0-4242 GCA_050123735.1 Desulfobacterales bacterium
CAAACCCGCAACGTATGGCTGACGGTTTTCGGTATGAGCTGTCCGCAAAAACAGGTCACCAGCACATTGTCGTCGGGAATCAGCCCGGCAAGCGCCTGCTTTAAAAAAGTAACAGCGCGCTCTTTTTCATGGGTAAACTTATTGAACACCGATGTCCCTGCTGAAAAAGCGCGCCTGATTTTGCTTTCGGCCATCTCCGAGAGCCGGCTCGCTTCAGCAACAACCTCACTGTCCGTAATCAACCGGTATCCGGTCCGGGTGATGACCGCCTCTATGACCGGATTCTCATCGCAAAAGCTGCCGCTGAATAATGTAATGATAGACATCTAAACCTCCATTTTTAGACGTGCTCATGCAAGCTTGACGACTGTATATAATGGACAGTTCTGTTCCTCGCCAGCCCGGTGGGTTTCGGCATGGACAGCAGTGATGGCTTCTTCAACGGAAGGATAGATGTGATCCTCTCCGATTTTTACAATCAAATGCGTCCGTTTGAGAACATTCATAACGGACCGGTTGACCCCCCCGAGCGAAATGTCGATTCCGGCGCTCCGGACCCGCTCTACCGTCAAAGATAAGGCCTCTTCGCCCGAGGCGTCAATATCGTTTATACCGCCGGCCGAAATGATAATGTGCTTGAGCTCTTTTTTGGTTCGCCGGCGATTCCGAATCTGATCTTCGAGATAGCTGGCGTTTGCAAAGAAAAGCGGACCGTCAAAGCGAACCACGTCGATATACCTGCATTGCTTCAAGCCGCTCGCCACGCTATCGTGAAGCACCCTGTCTGTGCCCAGCGACAGATCGACAACCTTCGGGCGCATGCTTTTGTAGAGAAAAACGAGAATCGAAAGGGTGACGCCCAGCAGGATGCCGCGTTCCAGATGGGGCGCAAAAGCAAGCGTTGCCGCAAAGGTAATGACGGAAATCGCTCCGTCATACCACTGCGCCGTCCATGCGTGTATGAACCCCTTCACGTTGATCAAACCGACGACGGCCATCATGATAATGGCCGCCAGCACCGATTGCGGCAAATGGTACAAAAGCGGTGTGAAAAATAAAAGAACCAAAACCACCATCATACTGGTGAACACGCTGGAGAGGCCGGAAATTGCTCCGGACTGCAAGTTAACCGCCGACCGGGAAAAAGATCCTGATGTTGGATAGCTTCTGGTGACCGCGCCGCAGATATTGGCAAGCCCCTGCCCGACAAGTTCCCGGTTGGGATCAAGCCTCTGGCCGGTGATGGCGGCCATGGCCTTCGCAACCGAGATGGCTTCCATAAACCCCAGCAATGAGATGATGACCGCAAAAGGGACCAGATGCCAGATAATATGGTAGTCTAATCTGGGCATCGACAGTGACGGCAGTCCCCGGGGAATGTTGCCGATTATCTCACCGCCGCCCGTCATTTGCAAACGGTCGCCGGTAAGGGACGAATTGCCGACCATGATTCGCCAGATGCGCCCGTCGGCTTCAGGCGATTCCGGTGTGTCTCCGACCGGATAAAATCGGATCGAACCGCCGCCATGGCTGACGCTTTCAAAAAGCAAACTGCGCAATTCTTTCCGGCAGGCTGTAGCCTGGTCCTTAAACTGCCGGATTTGAATGTTGATACGCTCCAGCGCATAGCGGGTATCGAGTATTTTGAGCGCATCCGGATCTTGAGCCGAATTTTTCATGCTTTTCAGCAGGCCAAGCCGTTTTTCGGAAAGCAGTGCGATTGAATCGATCGCCCGATTAAATCGGGTAATCTTCCGGCCCAGGTCCGCGGAATCGATCGTCGCGATATCGGCCATCATGGTGCGCTCAAACCCGAAAGCCCATGAAAGCCCGGTCGTTATCACAACAGCCACAATCACATTGGGGATGCGGGGAGCCAGCCGTTTGAGTCCATACATGATGACGAAAGCCAGCGTGGCCATAAAAAGCGTCGGCCAGTGCGTATACTGCATGGCGGCCTTAAGGACCCTTAAAACCGTTTCGGTGTGGAGCGGTGCCTTATCTACATAGACACCCAGGAGTTTTGGAAGCTGAGAAGAAGCGATGATCAGGGCCGCGGCGTTGGTAAAACCGTTAACGACCGGATGCGAGATGAAGTTGACGACAAGACCCAGCTTGAGCACACCGAGCGAAAACTGAAATATGCCAACCAGCAGTGCCAGTAAAATGGCGTAGGCGATGTATGGCTGGCTGCCGGCAGTGGCCAACGGTTCAAGCGCTGTTGCTGTTAATAGTGAGACCACCGCCACCGGACCGGTGGCCAGCTGGCGGCTGGAGCCGAATAAAGAGGCCACCAGGGGCGGAAGAAACGAGGCATACAGTCCGTAGTATGGCGGCAGGCCGGCAAGCTCTGCGTATGCCAGTGACTGCGGGATCAGCACGAGGGCAACGGTCAATCCCGCGATGATGTCGGCTTTCAAGCTGTCGATTTTATAAGCCGCGGGCCAGCTGAAAACGGTCAGGAGTCGGTTCATTGCAATCCCATCGTTACGTTTTTCAAATGTCCGGGTCAAGAAAAAATTCTTATAAATCAGATAATTGTCCCGCATTTTTGCAAAACGGTGCAGAGCGACCCATTGCGCGCACAAATATAATCTTTTATAATGATAAAATACGATTGGGAATCAAATCCAACCCTTGCATCCGTCCGATGACAGGGATCGCCGGAGGCTGCAACTGTTTGACACCATTTAAAAAATATTTATATTCACACCAGAATGAAATAGACCTCATGAATTTCGTTCAAGAAACGCATCGCTGGAGAAAAAATCTTGCTCAAAAATGCAAATAAGGACGTCTTGCCGGAAAAGGCAAGACTTTTGAAACGACTGAAAAACGGAAAATTCAATATACCCGATTTTATCTACGTGTCGGCGTCCGACTTTAAAAACGAAGCATTTGACGATTTAAAGGCTTTTCTGATCCGGCACCGTGAGAGTTTTAAGGTCATCACCCGCAGTGCCCATCCCCAGGAGGAACATTTCAAAGGCGGCACGTTTGATTCATTGGAGACCTACGCCGATCTGGGCGGCATTCAATATGCGCGCTCCAAAATTATAAATCTGGCGAAAACCGCCAAACAGCTGACCATTAAACGGCAGCAAAAATTTAACAATAGCCCTAAAATCGATCCGCAGGACATGGGTGTTATCGTGATGCCGTTTATCAGCGGCACCAGCGTCATGGCGAAAATGATCGGAGACCATTGGGAATTTGGGTACTGTCGTGACCGCAACCACAAGGTCCAACGGGAGCCCTATATTACCAGAACACCCCATGATATCAGACTGCTGCAATTATCAAAAGAAATTCAGAAACGCCTGGGCCACAGGTGTGAAATTGAATATGTGGTTTCCGGTGAGGGCGAGATTTATGTCGTGCAGGCCAAAGACATTTCTCATATCGAAACCCTTGAACAGCAACAAAGTGAACGATCGATCAAGATGGACGGCATTCGTCGAATCAGAAGAAACCACAATTATCGCGAGCGTCCGGTTTACGTAATGGACAACAAGGAATTTTACCTGAAAATTATTGGCCGATGCGAAGATCTGGTCTGGAGTCATAAAAAAAGCAAGCCGGCCCTCGATGATATTCTTGAAATTATCACCCGGTATCAAGCCGATCTGGAAAACTTTGCTTTGAAACACCACCGGTTTGGTATTCTGGGACTGTCGATTCAGGAGCCCGAAGAGCTCTTTCAGATCGCCAATCACTACCTGGATGATTTTCCGGACCTGCAGTCACAGCTTTCCAAAGCGTTGCATGATAACCTGTACAAAATTGACTATTTTTTATCCGAAGCCGATACCCTGCTGGCCAAAGACAAGTTCAGGGTCAATCTATGCGGTCACGACGCATACGGCATTGATACGGTCCGCAATCCCATGTGGTCGGTTTACTGGTATATGGATAAACACGCAGAAAATGTGAAAGCATTCAAAAAACTGGGATTTAAAACCGGAGATACGGTCGGAATCGAAATTGACTCGGATGAAAAACCCATTGTTTATCGTCTGTAACGAATAGATTCACAGCAATGCGCCGGCCGCTTTTAAGCGCCGTGATTTCGACCACCGGCGTTACCCCCCTCAGGGATTCCCTTCGGAGTGCCAACAATCGGATAGACCAAGAAGGCGCCCGGCATTTTGCAGCGGCATCCTATTTCTCATCATCATCCATTTGCAATAACGATTTGAGAATGCCCAATGCGCCCGTTCCCATGCTCAACATTTCGAGTTC
>JASFGN010000390.1:0-4234 GCA_050123735.1 Desulfobacterales bacterium
TGCTGTTTCTAGCTGCATGATCCGCACTCCCTTTCTGTTTATTTTTATGGTTTAGATAAAATTCCACTTCGCGGCTGGAAGCCGCTCCCACCGGAATTATCAAAAGTGGGAGCGGCTTCCAGCCGCGATGAATTTTCATGATGAGAAACACAGTTTATTGATGAACGATAAAGCGTCTGGCGAGCGTGACAGCTTCGGCGGCGTCTTGGCCGTAAGCGTCGGCACCGATTCGCGCTGCAAAATCGGCATCTACCGGCGCGCCGCCGATCATGACTTTGACCTTGTCGCGTAAGCCTCTGGTCTGCAGCATTTGAATGACATTTTCCATTTCCGGCATCGTCGTGGTTAACAGCGCCGACAGGCCCAAGACCTGCGGTTGGGCTTTGCTGACTTGATCGATGACGTTTTCCACCGTGGTATCCACACCCAGGTCGATGACTTCAAAACCGGCGCCCTCCAGCATCATGGCAACCAGATTTTTGCCGATGTCATGCAGGTCACCTTTGACCGTGCACAAAACGATTTTGCCCTTGTTTTGTTCTTTATCTTCTTTCAACAACGGTTTAATGATAGCCAGCCCTTTTTTCATCGTTACCGCTGAAACCAGCATTTCGGGCACAAAAATTTCACTTCTGGCAAACCGGTCGCCAACCACATCCATGGCCGCGATCAGGGCCCCGTTGATGAGCTCATCGAGGTTGCGCTCATTCTGAATGGCTTTTTGCACCAGGGCTTCGATTTCTTTGTGCTTGCCGGCAATTACCGTTGCTTTGATCTCTTCAAATAATTTTTCCATTTGATTTCCTTATAAGCATTTATTGCAAAACCAGGGTTGTGCCCCAGCAATAATTTATAGTATTACTCGGATCAAAATGGCGCTCACTCAAAAGTTGCCTGCGGTAAAGCTGTCCGGATCTCATTTTGCATATTAATTCCAAGACGACACACTAAAATCCTTCTTTAGCCGCTTCCACAATAGCCCTCAAATTTTCCATCGGGGTGGACAGGGGTATCGCACATTCAGGGCCGATGATATTGATGCCCGCCTCAATCGCATAGCGCACCTGCCTGTAAACGTCTTCGGGAGTTCCCTGAAAAAGCACCCGGGGATTATTGACGTTTCCGACCAGCGACATGCGATCACCGACCTTTGCAACCGCCATCTTGGCATCGACCTGCCACTCCATGTGATAGGCGTCCACCCCGGATTCGGCAAAATAATCCAGGCGATCGCTGCAGTCGCCGCAAACATGCAGGATGAGCGGCCCTTCTATTTGAGCGGTGATTTCCTGATGAACCGGCAGCAGCAGTTCCTTGTAATGGTAGGGCCCCACCAGGTTGCCGGTAACGTGGTCGGCCATGACAACGATGTCGGCGCCGGCCTGGAATTGGGCCCGGGCAAAGGCGATGGTGACCGGCATCAGCTGTCTGAGCATTTTGGAGACCTTCTCGGTTTCCCCCATGCCGATCTGGAGCAGAAAATTTTGGGTGCCGGCCATGTGATAGGATAGCGTCCAGGGGCCCATCACCTTCCCGACAATGGCGACCTTGCCACCCACCTGGCGCCTCAGAATCGAGAGGGCATCCAGGACAACTTTCATAGAGGGCTTTTCCAGAAGGTGATCCGGCACCACCACGTCTGAGAAGTCTTCATAGGGAAAATTTTTATTATCCGGCATGCGGTCCCGGTTGCCCCAGTCGACCTCACACCCCAGGGCAGCGCCCTCCTGCTGCACACTGAATTCCGGCATGACGGTATCAAAGCCCAGGATTTCGTGGCCGGCCAGGGCCAGCTGGGCCATGGCGCCGGCATCCAGATGCGCCTCCGGAAACGAAACGCCGGCGGCATCCATTAGCCCGTGGCAGACAATAGAGGTCGGGTTGCCCACCGGCGGGCGCTCACCTTTGCGTCCGTTGAACATGGCCGACATCACCAGATTATATGAAGATGATTTCATGCGTTTAACCTCCGGCACCCTTTCAGGTTTGAGTAATCTTTGGCTTCCGGCTTCTTGCTGCTGCAAGATGCCTATAGCCAGCAGCCTTTTGAACCCTGAACCATCATATTTAAAGGATTGCCCCGATGTGCCACGGCACGAACTCGTTGGCACCGAAGCCCAGCTGCTCACTTTTCGACTTTTTTCCGGAAGCGGTTTCCAGAATCAGATCAAAAATGGTTTCACCCATTGTCTCAATGCTTGCGTGGCCGTCAATAATCAGGCCGCAATTCACGTCCATAACGTCACGCATGCGTTCATACATTTCAGTATGGGTGGCCAGTTTGAGGGTCGGCACCGGCTTAAACCCGCAAACCGATCCGCGTCCAGTCGTAAAGCACAGCATATTGGCGCCGCCGGCAATCATGCCGGTTATGGACACCACGTCATAGCCGGGGGTATCCATGAAAACCAGACCCCCGGGCTTCACCGCTTCCGCATACCGGTAGACGTCCACCAGACGGGTCGTCCCCCCTTTGGCAACTGCACCCAGGGATTTTTCCAGAATGGTTGTCAGCCCGCCGGCCTTGTTGCCCGGAGACGGGTTGTTGTTGATTTGGGCCTGATGCTGCTCGGTGTACTGTTCCCACCATCGAATGCGCGCAATGAGTTTTTCCGCGACGTCGCGGCTGACCGCGCGGCGGGTGAGCAGGTGCTCGGCACCATAAATTTCCGGGGTTTCGCTTAAAATGGCCGTGCCGCCGTTTTGCACCAGGATATCAACGGCTTGACCGAGGGCCGGATTGGCCGAAATCCCGGAATAGCCGTCAGATCCGCCGCACTCCAGGCCAAGCACAATGTGGGCGGCGGAAACCGGGTGTCTTTCGATGCGATTGACTTGCGGCAGCATCTCCCGGACGGCCTCAACGCCCCGGCGCACCGTGCTGGCCGTGCCCCCGGCAGTTTGAATATTCACGGTTTTCAGGCAGGGCCCTGCTTGCAGGTTCGTGTTTTCCAGCAGACAATCCAGGTGATTGACCTCACACCCCAGCCCCACAAATACGATACCCCCGAAATTCGGATTGCGGGCATATCCGGCCAGACTGCGCTGCAGCAGTTCCAATCCTTCGCCACCCTCGGGAGAACAACAGCCGGATCCGTGCCCCAGTGCCAGCACACCATCCACGTTGCGGTATTTAGCGAGTGTTTCTGCGGCGATCGCGTCGGCGATAAAATGGGCCACGCCGGTCGAACAGCTGACGGTGGCCAGAATGCCGATGTAGTTGCGGGTGCCGACCTGACCGTCCGATCGGATAAACCCCTTGAAGCGGGCTTGCTCGTTTTCGGGCCGGATCGTCAGCGGCTGCAAATCGGTGCCGATGGCATAGTCGCGCTTATCGTCCGGCATGTTGGTGTTATGGGTGTGGACGTGTGTTCCGGGCAAAATATCTTTTGCGGCCAAACCGATGATCTGCCCGTATTTAATGATGGGGCCTGCGGTGTTGATTGGACGGATGGCCACCTTGTGGCCCGCCGGTATCATCTCGCGCGCATGGCAGGCGGCATTTTCGATTACCGTATCCGGATTTAAATTGTCCAGCGCCACCATCACATTATCTTTGGGGCTTAATTTGACCGCTTTTCCAGTTCCGGCATTCATAGGTGCTATTACTCCAGTCCGGACTGTTCGCGGATGCTGCGGCCGATGGCAGAAACATCATCGTCTCCGAAACCCCTTGCAATCAAACCGTTTTCGATCTGGGCCACCAGCGAGGCCGCCGGCAGGGTCACGCCCAGTTCGCGAGCCGTTTCCAGTGCTATCCGCAGATCCTTGTGGTGGAGCTTGACCCGAAAACCCAGCGGGTAAGTGTTGTTGACCACATTGATACCCCGGTTGTGCAGCACCCATGAGCTGGCCGCGCCGCCGCTGATGGCCGCGATGACTTTTTCCATATCCAGCCCGGCTTTCATGCCCAGGGTCAGTCCCTCCGCGACGGTCAGGTAGGTGCCGGAGATGATAATTTGATTGATGGCCTTGGTAATCTGCCCGGCGCCGATGGGCCCGACATGGGTGACGGTTTTACCCATGATGTCCAGAATCGGCAGTGCTTTGGCGAAATCGTCCGGGTCCCCGCCTACCATAATGGCCAGCGTCCCTTGGTTTGCCCCTTCCGGCCCCCCCGAAACCGGAGCATCCAGCATTTTGATCCCCTTCTTACCCAGCTCCTCCGCCATCTGACGGGTGGCTGCCGGGCTGATGGTGGACATGTCGATCACGATGGCACCCTGGGGCGCGC
>JASFGN010000391.1:0-4228 GCA_050123735.1 Desulfobacterales bacterium
TGTTCAAGCACGCGGGGATCAACATCGGTGAGGACAGTATAATCCCGGATACCAAAGGTTTGCATACAGTATTCCATCAACTCACGTGCCAGGATAAAAACCGTATCATGACCGACATCAACGGCAACATATTCAATCTCCGGATGCAAGGCAATGCCCAGGTTGGCCGGCAGTGTCCAGGGCGTTGTCGTCCAGATGATGACATATACGGATTTACCGGCCAGCGCCGGATAATCGGAACCGAGATCATCGCGCAGCGCAAATTTGACGAAAATTGACGGGGCCGACTCATCCTGATATTCGATTTCCGCCTCAGCCAGCGCGGTCTGGCAGGTAAAGCACCAATAAATCGGCTTTTTACTGCGATACAAACTCCCATTTTTGGCAAATTTTCCGCATTCACGGGCAATGGTGGCCTCGTACGCGTAATTCATCGTCAGGTATGGATTTTGCCAATCTCCCATCACCCCCAGCCGCTTAAACTCATCGCGCTGGATATCAATGAACTTTTCAGCATAAGCCCGGCACAGACGCCGCACATCGGCAAGAGAAAGTGTATTTTTCTTTTCTCCGAGTTCAATGTCAACATTATGCTCGATCGGAAGACCATGACAGTCCCAGCCCGGAACATAAACAGCATCATAACCGGCCATCTGTTTGGAACGCACAATGATATCCTTTAAAATTTTATTCAGGGCCGTGCCGATATGGATATTGCCGTTGGCATAAGGCGGGCCGTCGTGTAAGATAAAGCGTTCGCGCCCTTTGGAAGAATTTCTAACCTGCTGGTGCAGATCCCTCTCATCCCACTTGCGAAGCTGTTCCGGCTCTCGTTTGGAAAGATTGGCCTTCATGGGAAACGAGGTCTTCGGAAGGTTAAGCGTCTTTTTGTAATCCATGCATTCCTCCGATTCGGATTTGTATACCGCTCGTCATAAATACGTTCCAAATGAAAGGATGGCGGCATAAGCGATTGTAGCAAAAAAACCTTCCGCAAACGGAACGTTTTTTTGACATTCGCTATAAATTAAACTAATTTTCTTACTTGGATTGCAAAATCCTGTCAAGCAAATACCACTGGCTGTGCTATCGTCAAAGATGCATTTAAAAATATGAGCACCGATCGGTCAGGATCTGAAAAAAGCCGGCAGAGGTTTCATCAGGATAATGATGAGGCAGGGTTGTCGGTGATGGCGGTGCCACAGCGCCATCAGGGGGTCCTTTTGCGGTTTATATCCGGTCCTCGACATCATTGACGATATCCAGCAAATAGCGCCCGTATTCATTTTGGGTCATATCGTTTGCCAGTTTTTCGAGCTGATCCTTGCCGATGTAACCCATGCGGTATGCAAGCTCCTCGACACAGGCAATTTTAAACCCCTGGCGTTCCTGGATGGCCTGAACATAACTTGCCGCTTGCTGCAGCGCTTCATGGGTTCCGGTATCCAGCCAGGCATAACCGCGGCCCAGAAGCTCCACTTTAAGCCGCTGCTGACGTAAATACGCCATATTCACATCGGTAATCTCTAGCTCACCGCGTCGGGACGGTTTGAGATTTTTGGCAATCTCAATGACATGATTATCATAGAAATACAGTCCGGGGACGGCGTAATGAGATTTTGGTCGCTGCGGTTTTTCTTGGATTCCGGTGACGTTGCCGCTGGCATCAAATTCAACCACACCATAACGCTGGGGGTCTTTGACCGGATATCCGAAAATCAACCCGCCGCTTTCCAGTTGAACCGCCCTGTTTAAAATAGTCGAAAAATTAGGCCCGTAAAATATATTGTCACCGAGAATAAGCGCCACGGAATCCCTTCCAATAAATTCCTCACCGATAATAAAAGCCTGCGCCAGACCTTCCGGGCGGGGTTGCTCTTTGAAAGTAAAGGACAGCCCCAGTTGCGAGCCATTATTCAGAATTCTTTTGAAGATGGGTAAATCATTCGGGGTCGAAATAATTAAAATTTCTTTTATGCCGGCCTCCATCAGCACGGACAGGGGGTAATAAATCATGGGTTTGTCATAAACCGGCAACAGTTGTTTACTGATCCCCCGGGTAATCGGAAACAATCTGGAACCGGTACCGCCGGCTAAAATAATACCTTTCATCATGCTAAATCAACTTCTCTGTTGTGCGATTAATCCCATTTTAAATAATATCCGCAGATATGTCAGGCCGGACACATCGCAACCGAGCCCACCGCCAGATAACTGTAATTCTTTGACACCAGTTCATCGTAATCCGGAATCATACGACGACCATCCATGATCAGATAGGGTGGTTGAACCGTATCTTCAATGGTTCTTGAAAAACCGCGAAACTCCTCACAATCTGAAGAAATAAAAAGCGCCTGGGTTCCCTGTACGGCCTCTTTGGCCGATTCAAAATATTTAATCTTTTCATAGAGAACGTTTTTGGAAGGGTCGAACTCTTGCCGGGCGGTTGCGTTGGCCAGCGGATCATAGGCGTTTATTTGCGATACGCCTTTACCGAGCAATGCCTCAACGACCTTAATCGAGGAAGCATCGCGCATGTCGTTGGTGTGTTTTTTAAAGGCCAGACCCAATACAGCGACGGTTTTGTTATTGAATTTAAAATTGGCTTCATTTATGGCGCGATCAACCAGATACACTTTCTGATATTCGTTGACTTCATATGAGGCCTCCAGCATCTTGGTGCTGACATTCAATCGGCGCAGCTGATAAATTAAAGAAGCAATATCTTTGCCGAAACAGCTTCCCCCGGCGCCATTGCTGACAAAAGAGCCCCAGGTGCTAATTCTGTCATCCGCGGTGACCCCCAGTCGCAGGTCGTCGATATTCACATTTGGAATTTTTTCGCCGAGTTTCGCGCCGACCCCGTTCCAGAAGGAAATGTAGGTCAACAGCATTGTGTTGGCCACATATTTGATTGCTTCGGCCGTTTCAGGCGTGGTTTCGATATATTTGATGCGAACGTGATGAACAAATTGTGAATAAACGCGGCGAAGAATTTTAAAATCTTCACCATGGTCACAGCCCACCACCACACGATCCGGTCTGCGGGCCTGGTTCACAGCGGTTCCTTCAGCCAGAAACTCTGGATTGGAAGCGACGCCAAAATTTTCGACACCGTGCTTTTTCATAATGCCTTCCAGACGCCGGGCGGTTCCGATCGGCACCGTGCTCTTGCTGACCAGGACAATGCGGCGTTTATCTTTTCTGGTCGCTAAAATTTCGGCTATTTGCTCGGCGGCAGAATCAAAATAAGTAAGATTGGTAGAACCGTCCAGATTGGATGGCGTCGGCAGACATAAAAAAATCGCATCCGTACCTTCAATGATGGACTTCAGGTCACTGGAAAAGAACAGTGATTTACCGTGCGTTTCACGTATAATATTGGACAAACCCGGCTCCATGACATATTTTTCAATTTCATCGGCCTGCCCGGTTGAAAATGCGTCAATTTTGGCCTGATCGACATCATAGGCGTAAACTTCATGACCGTATTCTGAACAAACGGCAGCCTGGACAAGTCCGACGTAACCGGTACCCGCAACAATTAGTTTCATACTCACCTCTTATCTCAATTTATCTAAGCCTGGCAGAAGCAGACACATCGCAGCAAAAAACCAGTTTAAAAATGGAGGAACGTTCACCGTGATTGATGGAAAAATTCGACGGTTGCCTCGTCCTAATAAACGCCCAGATCTTTCAACAATTCATTGATGCCGAGCTTCTGAAGTTTCAATCTTAAAAATTCGGAAATGGTCGGCTGGACGGGCCTGACATTGAGGAACATATTTGCTTCTCTGGGTGTTTGATGACCCTTTTTGATATTGCAGGGCTTGCAGGCTGCCACACAATTTTCAAAATTGGACTGGCCACCTCTTGATTTTGGAATAATATGATCGATGGTAAGCCGAAGCTTCTCGGTACCGCAATAGGCACACTTGAACCCATCTCTGATAAAAACGTTCTTTTTGCAGAAAGCAACCCCGGTGCGGTAAAGGGTACGGATCAGTTTGATCAGGCGCATAACTGCCGGGACTTTGAAAATAGCACCGCTGGCGCTTCTGACCGTTTTGGCAGAATTTTTTAAAACCTCAACCTTACCTTTGGCCTGAAGACACATGGCCCGTTTCCAATGAACCACATTCAGATAGGTGTAATCTGCATTCAGTAAAATGCAATGTGTCATTGCGTACTCCATTTATGAATCCTTGCCGGACGTTTGCAAGCATTC
>JASFGN010000392.1:0-4211 GCA_050123735.1 Desulfobacterales bacterium
AAAGTCTCCCCCGGGGGACCTTTATGGCTGTGGGCATTTCGATTGTGGTCTATTTTCTGGCGGCAATCATTTTTGCCGCCACGCTGCCCGGCAGCACCCTGATGAACGAGTATGATGCCATGAAACAGGTGTCCGCCGCTGCATTCTTGATTGGCGCCGGCGTGATTGCCGCCACCCTGTCATCGGCCATGGCGTCTTTTTTAGGCGCGCCGCGCATTTTGCAGTCCCTGTCATCTGATCGCATCTTTCCGTTTTTACTGCCGTTTGCCCGGGGGGTTGGTCCGGCCAATAACCCCCGCAGAGGGGTTTACCTGTCTGCAGGCATTGCCTTTGCCACTGTCGGCCTGGGGAAATTAAACCTTATTGCTCCGGTGGTCTCGATGTTTTTTTTAATATCCTACGGGCTTTTAAATTATGCCACCTTTTTCGAGGCCCGCGCCGGCAGCCCGTCATTTCGCCCCCGTTTCCGCTGGTACGATCAGCGCCTGAGCCTGGCCGGTGCGCTGGCCTGTCTGCTGGTGATGCTGGCCATTGACTGGAAAGCCGGGGTGGTGGCCGCAGCCATTTTATTCGGCATTTTCCAGTACCTGAAGCGCACCAGCGGGCCCGCGCGCTGGGCCGACAGCCGGCGTTCGTATCATCTTCAGCGCGTTCGGGCCAATCTTTTAGCAGCCGCGCAGGAACCCGAGCACCCCCGCGATTGGCGCCCTCAGATGCTGGTATTCTCCGACGATGCCGATCGCCGTAAGCGTCTGCTGCAATTTGTGGAATGGCTCGAGGCCGATACCGGATTCGCCACGGTGGTTCGCATCCTGGAGGGTGAAGGCGTTAAAATGCTCAAGCTGCAGGAAGAGGCCGAAAAAGAGCTCCGCAAAGACATCGCCGCAAGCGAATCAGAGGCATTTCCCCTTGTTGTGGTGGTGCCTAAAATGATTCAGGGAATTCACACTTTGGTACAGGCATACGGCATCGGACCATTAAAAGTAAATACGGTGTTGCTCAACTGGTTTGAGCATGAACCCACCACCCAGCGAGGCATACGCGATATCCTGTACGGCCGCCGCATTAAAACCGCATTTCGCCTGGGCTGCAATATCATTGTTTTAAAATCAAATGATGAAAGCTGGCAACGCCTGGAAAAAATCCCGGCGTCGCAACGCCGTATCGATGTCTGGTGGTGGGATGATGCCAGCAGCCATTTGATGCTGCTGCTGGCCTATCTGACAACGCGCCATCAGCAATGGCACGGGGCCCGCATCCGGGTGCTGGCGCCCGGCTTTGATTATCCGACCGAAGATGCCACGGCGGTTTTCCGCCAGAAGCTCGAAAACTTCCGCATCGAGGCCGAACCGGAAATGGTGTTTAACGCCAAAGCCAGCAATGTTATCGGTTATTCACAAGGGACTTCACTGGTCTTTTTGCCGTTCCGCCTGAAGGGCAATCGGCCCGTGGACCCATTTGGCCAGCCGGTCGAGCAACTGCTGGGCGATCTGCCCCTGACGGCCCTGGTGCTGGCCGCCGGGGATATCGAGCTCGAGGCTGAACCGGAAGAAGGCAAGGCGGCTGAAATTGCAACAGCCGCAGATGCATTTTCCGATGCTGAAAAACGGGCCAAAGAGGCTAAAAAAGATTCGAAAGCAGCGGCTGCAGCCCTGGCGGATGCCAAAGAAAAACTGCGACGACACATTCAAACCAATGCAGCTGACACCGCCACCACAGCAGCGCTCGAGGCCGGCATCAAATCGGCTTCAAAGCAGGCCGCCAAAATGGCCCGCCGCTCCGCCAAGGCCGCCGCCAAAACCATTGCAGCTGCCAAAACCCTGGAAGAATTGGGCGGACAGAGCGAAAAAACCACCGAGGATGATACCGAATCGTCTGATTAGGTTTCCCAAACCGGGTGCTTTGCACCCGGTTTCACCCGCAACGCTCGGGGCACTAAGTGCCCCTGTCTTTTACCGCCTTTGGCGGTAAAATCCAAGCCACCCGCTATGCGGGTGGTCGTTGACTCAACGCCGGCTTGGCGGCCGGTCGGGCAGGCGCTGAAAGACACAAGACCTACATCAGGTTTAACCTCTGAAAATCGGGATGTATATGAAATACTTGACAAACAGGCAGCGAAACGAATAAAGTCACTGTGAAATAAATGGCACACGAAGATCCGGCAGAATCTTAGCGAAGGAGATCGAATATGGGCAGCTATGTTAAAGCGATACTGTTGTTGATTGTTCTGGTGGGCCTGGTGACGTTCGGCATCAACAACCTGGAGCCTATTCGTCTACATTATTATTTCAATCTAAGCAGCATGCCACTGCCGCTTTATGGTGTTGTCTACGGCGCCATTATCATCGGTATTTTTATTGGAATGCTGGTGGGCATTAATTCCAGGTTCGGCCAGCGGAAAAAGATCAAGGAGTTGAAAAGAGAAAACCGCGAGTTGCAGGCAAAGGTCGGCGAGGAACGACCGGAAGAAAAAATAGAAGATAAAACGGAAGAAGAGCAGACTGCACCAACACCGGAAGATGCGTCCGATACGAACGAAGAAACACAAAGATTCTAAATAACAGTTAAATGTCAAACACCGCATGATACGACAGCAATGTCGACGGTTCTGCGGTTATTTTATTTTGACAACCACAAGCGTCACATCATCTTCGAATTTCTTGCCTCTGGCAAATCGATACAGCGAATCGATAAAAATATTTAAGATCCCTTTGGCACTCAGCTCTGAATGGGCGCGAATCAGATCACATATTTTTTCTTTTCCATACATTTCACCGCTGACATTTTCAGACTCCCAGAATCCATCGGTTGCCATTACGATAATCTGTCCTGCCTGAAGATCGTCTTTTTGATTTTCCGCGTACGTCCAGGAATCTTCAACCCCCAGGGCAATGCCCTCACCGCCCAAGGTTTCAAAGGAACGCGTCGCCGGATCATATAAAATAGCCGGATCCTGGCCGGCGCGAACCCATTCCAGCGTTTTCTGCCGAACATTGATACGCAGATAAAACAGGGTCATAAAGTTGTTGTATTCCGCAACATCTTTGAACAGTTGACGATTGACATCTGAAATGATCTGACCGAGGGTGCCCGGCAACGACACTCGCTGGCGCAAAAATGCCCGGGCGGTGGCCATCAACAACGCCGAGGAAATGCCATGCCCGGAGACATCGCCTAAAACAACGCTGACCTGACCGCCCTTATCCGTGTCATATTCCAAATAGTCATAGTAGTCGCCTCCGGTCTCATCGCAATATATGCTCTTGCCGGCAATATCCAATCCCGGTATTTCGGGATTTCGCGCCGGCAGAAGTTTTTGCTGGACTTTCATGGCCAGATCCATAGATTGATTCAGTCGCAGATGGTCGGCCAGTTTCGGTCCCATCTGATTGAAGGCCTCAATGACCAGATCGCGTTCATCACCGGTGCGCAATCCCAGCTTAACCGAAAAATCGCCTCCCGACAGCTTTTTGGCGGCTGTGGCCATTTGCAGCAATGATCGCGTAATCATATAAGACCCGATCAATGCGCCCGCCGCCAGGAAAAAAATCGTTAAAAGCGTAGCGGCGCCGGCAAACAGGATCTGTTCCTTTAAATAGGTAAAGAAGGTTTTGCGGGTTTCTTCCGGCAGCGCCATAATGGTCGACTTGGGCACCATAACGATAAAGCGGGTCAGATCATCGATAGCGGCATAAGCCCAGATGAATTCGGCATTCTGGAAAGGAAGCGCCGCATAGCCTGTCTGCCTGCCCTGCAGCTGTTTTAAAACAGAATTGAAAGCGACTTTATCGGCCGAAGATAGCCATTTGCTTCCGACGATCGGCGTCCAGGCGCCCATTGCCTCTTGATAATCCTTTTGGGCCAGTATTCGCAGATCCGGCTCGCGGGTGTTCGGGTTTTCGGCGATGGTGGCGATGAAAGAGCGCGCATCGGTCGCCCATAGCGGGGAAAGCGTACTTTTTTTCAGAGCCTCAACAAATAAAATATCGATGGCGGCCACACCCCAAAAAGACCTGTCGGGTCGATACAGGCGTTTTGACACCGTGAAGGTCAGAAAGCCGCTATCGGTATCGATGGCCGGCAGACTCCAGGTGGGCGTATCTTTCGCATTTTGGAACCAGGGCTGCCAGCGCGGATCAATACCATCCGCGCCGCCGCTGTGCCCCGGGTAGGAAACGCACACACCCGTTTTTAAACAGATATGGGCCCAT
>JASFGN010000393.1:0-4203 GCA_050123735.1 Desulfobacterales bacterium
TTCGATTGTCATTCCACCGCCGAATGTCACCGGTGCCCTGCATATGGGCCATGCGCTCAACAACACCCTGCAGGACATTCTGTGCCGTTATCGAAGAACGCGCGGCGACAATGTGCTCTGGATGCCGGGAACCGATCACGCCGGTATCGCCACTCAAAACGTGGTTGAGAAAAAATTGGCCGCTGAAGACACAGATCGTCACCAGCTGGGTCGGGAAAAATTCATTGCAGCCGTATGGGAGTGGCGCAAAAAATACGGCGGCGAAATCATTAATCAGCTAAAGCGGCTCGGCGCCTCCTGTGATTGGGACCGCGAACGTTTCACCATGGATGAAGGCCTATCGCTTGCCGTGCGCAAAGTGTTTGTTGATCTTTACAATCAAGGTCTCATTTATCGCGGCAATTACATCATCAACTGGTGTCATCGATGCTACACCGCGCTGGCAGACCTTGAAGTCGAACATGAAGAGCGAGACGGACATCTGTATCATATTCGCTATCCGTTTAGCGTTAATAGCGGCGCCATTGTCGTGGCCACCACGCGGCCCGAAACCATGCTGGGAGACACGGCAGTTGCTGTGCATCCGGATGATGACCGCTACCGGGATCTTAAATCCGAATCGGTTGTCCTCCCGTTGATGGACCGAGAAATTCCGATCATCAAAGACAGCTATGTGGACATGACGTTTGGTACCGGTGGATTGAAAGTCACACCGGCTCACGATCCCAATGACTTTGAGATCGGTATGCGCCACAATCTGCCTGCACTCAAGGTTATCGGAGACGACGGGAAAATGACGGCCGAAGCCGGTCGATTCAAAGGCCTGGATCGTTTTGAAGCTCGCGAGGCCGTTGTCCAAGCGTTGAAAGAACAAAAGCTGCTCGAAAAAATCGAACCCTACAAGCACAGTGTCGGCCACTGTTATCGCTGTCACACAATGGTGGAACCCAATCTTTCGAGGCAATGGTTTGTTAAAGTAAAGCCCCTGGCCCGCAAAGCCATTGATGCGGTCAAATCCGGCCAGACCCGCATCATCCCGGACACATGGACCCGAACCTATTATGACTGGATGGAAAATATCCGCGACTGGTGCATATCCCGCCAGATATGGTGGGGGCATCAGATCCCGGCCTGGACCTGTGAGCACTGCAGCGAGGTGGTGGTTGCCATGGAAACGCCCCGGTCCTGTCCGAAATGCGACAGTTCACAGCTGGTGCAGGAGTCAGATGTGCTCGATACCTGGTTCAGTTCGGCACTATGGCCGTTTTCAACCATGGGGTGGCCGGAGAAAACGCCTCTTTTAAAAACATTTTATCCGACATCGGTGCTGGTCACGGCATTTGACATTCTCTTCTTCTGGGTGGCGCGCATGATGATGATGGGCATTCACTTTATGAAAGATGTGCCCTTTGGTGACGTCTACGTTCACGCCCTGGTGCGCGATGAACATGGCAAAAAAATGAGCAAATCCACGGGTAATGTCATCGACCCCCTGACGGTCATCGAGCAATACGGAACGGATGCATTCCGATTTACGCTGGCGGCCTTTGCCGCCCAGGGCCGTGACGTTAAGATGTCCGAAAAACGAATCGAGGGATACCGCCATTTTGTCAACAAATTGTGGAATGCGGCCCGATTTGCGCTGATGCATATCGATAAACCCTATCCGGAAATGAATACCGGCGCCCTGTCGCTTCCGGATCGCTGGATTTTGTCTCGCCTCTATCACGTGACCCGAAAAACGGCTGAGGCAATCGATAACTATCGCTTCAACGATGCGGCCGCAGCAGTGTATAATTTTGTCTGGCACGAATTTTGTGATTGGTACCTGGAGGCCATCAAACCGGCACTGTATGAAAAAGAGGGACCTGAAAAACGCTTGACCACCCTAAGTGTTTTGTGGCGCATTGTTCATGATACCCTGATTTTGTTGCACCCGTTTATGCCGTTTATCACCGAGGAAATCTGGTATCACCTGCCCGGAACACAGGGCTCGATTATGAAAGCCGTGTTTCCGGCTGATCAAAAGGACAGTGCTGCCGTCAAGGCCGAGGATCAGGCTGAAGCGGATATGGACCTGCTCATTAAGCTCATTTCGGCCATCCGAAATATCAGGGGCGAAATGAACATCTCGCCGTCCAAGACCCTGGCGGCTATCGTTCAATCCCAGGATGTCAAGGTTAATGATCTGATGAAAACGCATCAGGATATGATTGTCAATCTGGCCAAACTGAACGCATTGGAGGTCAATCAGAGCGCTGCGAGGCCAAAATCTTCAGCCACGGCTGTGGTGGGTGCAGCGACCCTGTTTGTGCCCCTGGAAGGCATCATCGACTTTGATTTAGAAGCCCAGCGGTTGGACAAAGAATTAAACAAGCTGGCCAAGGAGCTGAAGATGGTTTCCAAAAAGCTGGCAAATAGAAACTTTTTGGACAAAGCACCGCAGAATGTCGTTGAGGAGGTCAAGGCTAAACACGCCGGCCTTCAGGCAAAGCAGCAAAAATTGCAATCGCATTTGGATAGGATCAAAGAGTTAGAGACCTGAGGGAGAGGAATAACTCACGCCCGCTTCGCTCGAGCCCGCAGAGATCTCAGAGTTTTTTAACTAAAAGATATTTTCTCTCTGTGACCTCTGAGCGCTCTGTGTGAGAAAAAAATCCAACCCGCAACCCGCACCATGATACCATTACGCGATACAACACCCACCCGAAATTATCCGATTGTCAATACGACGATAATTGCCATCAATGTTGCGGTGTATTTTCTGCAGCTATCCCAGGGCTCTGACATTAACCACTTCATTTATATCTACGGTCTGGTGCCGGCGCGCTATTCACTTCCCCAGGTTGCCGACTATTTCACCATCGGCCAGCAGGCATTTTCGTTTCTGTCATTCATGTTTTTGCATGGAAGTTTCTGGCATATCCTCGGCAATATGTGGTCCCTTTATATTTTCGGCGATAACGTCGAAGACCATCTCGGTCCTGTCCGCTACGCCGTATTTTATGTGTTGTGCGGGATCGCTTCCGGGCTCGCGCATCTGGTGTTAAACCTGCATTCGAACTTGCCGACCATCGGAGCCAGCGGCGCCATTGCCGGAATAATGGGCGCCTATTTCATCCTGCATCCCCGATCAAAAATCCTGACCCTTATTCCCATTATTTTCATCCCCTATTTTATTAATATCCCGGCCTATATCTTCCTGGGCCTGTGGTTTGTGTTGCAATTCATCAATGCCGCCGGCAGCCAGGGCGTTGGCGGCGGAATCGCCTGGTGGGCTCATATTGGCGGTTTTGTATGCGGCATCATTTTCTTGAAGCTGTTTGATATCCTGCCGGTAACGGGTGTGTCGCACCGGATGCGTCAATATACCGCCAAAAGGAAAACACCCCGCCTGCAGGTTATTCGACCGGCTGCTTCCGGTGCGGATCAGCACCTTTACGGCCTGCTCAAGATTACCCCTCATGAGGCCAGGACCGGAACCCGCAAACTGATCAATATTCCGCTGGGCTTTAAAAAGAGGTTATTCAACGTAAAGGTGCCTGCCGGCATCCACGACGGAACCATTCTAAGGTTAAAAGGCCTGGGGCAGCGTTCCGGCTCACATGCGCGCGGGGATTTATATCTAAAAGTCTCAATCGAATCATAGAAGTTTTACACAAAAAAAGTGATCTAAAGTTGGAAGTGATTCTAAAGTGACTAAAGTTAAGGCGTTCCATCATTTTAAATTGGAATGCCGGAGCGAAGCGATACAATAGATTTAGGCACTTTAGCTCATTTTAGGCACTTTAGGCACTTTTCCAGTGCTAGGCTTTGAGTTTGGACTTGACGTGCGGTTCGGCCAGCAGGACCGTAACGCGATTGCGGCCATTTTGTTTGGAAAAGTACATGGCCTGGTCTGCTCGCCGAATAAAGGCGGATAATTCTTCTTTGGGAAAGTACTGGGTTACGCCGATACTGATCGTAATCTTTGCAAATTCGTCGGGGGTTGGCGTAAAATCCTCGGTTTCCAGGGTGGATCGGATGCGCTGGGCAACCGTTTTGGCTTCATCACCATTGGTCTCCGGAAGGATCACCGTAAATTCTTCCCCGCCGTAACGATAGGCCGAGTCATTCGTTCTCAGGCAATCTTTGATAATCTGACTGAAGCGCACCAGCACTTTATCGCCTTCCAGGTGGCCATAGGTATCGTTAAACTCTTTG
>JASFGN010000394.1:0-4201 GCA_050123735.1 Desulfobacterales bacterium
GCGAAAATGAGGAGGAGGCCGAGCATAACGCTTTTTATCTGACCCGCAACAAGCAAATGACTGCTGGTAGACATCGCCGCGCCAAAGCCGGTAACTTCGACGTCAAGGTGATCAGGCAAACTTTGCTGCGCACGGATAAGGATTTGCTCCTTAATTTTGAGGAGATCTTTGGTGCTCGAGATATGCGTCAACATCAGAATATTGGCCGTGTTGAGCTGCGGCGTCATAAACGGCGCAAACAGTTCTTCTCCCAGCAGACCTTTATAATTATTTATTGCCATGCGCGTTTCGTAAGCTTCCTTGGGGATCACGTAATATTTTGAATCGTATTTGTTTAAGGCATAGTGGACCAGCATTACATAATCAGAGAAAGAAAGGGTTTTATCCACACCGGGAAGCGTTTCGAGATGTTCCTGAAAACGCTTGATTTCGGCTATATGCTGGGGATCCTCGAAATAATACTCCTGCCGGCTTTCCATTATCACGAAGATCGCAAAACTGCCTGCAAGTTTCCGATGACTGTCATCGAAATTTTGTCTGATCGGTATATTTTTTTTGAAAAATTCGAAAGGATTGGTCTCGACCTGTAAGAAAAATATGCCGACCACCGCCAGCAAAGACAACACCCCGATACAAATGAAGACGACTCTCTGGTGCTTTGAGCCGAGCCCTATAATCAGATCGAGAATTTGATTCAGTATTTTATCGATACCGGCGACCGGTTTATTCTTTTGGGAGGGCAACGGCACCAAAACAAGCACTGCCGGCAGAAGCAATAGAAGCACCAACAACAGGCTGCCCATCCCCAGGCAGGTAAATAGCGCAAATTCATGGATCGCACGGATGCGGTTGACAAAAAGCGACCCAACTCCGAACAGGGTGGTCACGACAGCCAGCGCGCACGGCAAGGCTGCATGCGCATACGTCGCCATGACCGCTTCCTTTGCGCTTCGGGCAAGCGCTGTGTTGGCGATATATTCAGACATGACATGCAGGCAGTACGCCGTTCCTACAGCGATCAGAAATACCGGCACAATCATGGTTAAAAGCGATAAGGGCACCTGCAGCAAAGCCATGAACCCAAACGTCCATATGAGCACAAGGATCACGACCATCAGCACCAGCAACAGGCGACCGGGCGCTCGGTACAGAACAAAAAGGGTCAGGCTGATTAAAGCAAGCGTTAAAACGGGAAGCGTTTGAAAATCTTTAATGGTGTATTTGACCAGTGCCTGCGACACCAATGGCATGCCGATCTGGTAAAGCGAAAGTGTGCCCGAATCTTTTGCAATGATATCGTTGATTTTCGCGATGACGCTGGCATGCACAGCTTCGCTTTCCAGGATCAGGGTGATCGCGCTGGCCGTGCCGTCTGCTGATATCAGATTCTTTTTAAACAGGTCGACCGGCGATATCACTTGCGCGAATTGATCGATGGTCCAGTTTTTGCCGGGATCGACTTTATGCCGGATATCCGGCAGGCTGATGACCCTCCGGACGCCATCGATCTGGCTGAACGCTTCAGCGAGGATCTCGATTTTTTTGAATGTGGTGGTGTCAAAAATGGATTCTGCTTTGACCACCACCTGGATAAGCTCGTCGGAACCGAACACTTTTTTGGCTCTCTGGTAACGGACGGAATCGGAAAGATTTTCAATCAGCAAATCATAGATGGAGGTCCGAAAGGAGAGTTTGGGAATTTGGATGGCAAAGAATAGAGTAATCAGTGCGAAACATACGACACTGATCCACGGCCTTGACAGAATCCCATCTAAGGCCGACCGGAAAGAAAGTGGTTTTGAAAATCGAGTCGGCATGCGCAGACAACTTTCAGAGCAAACTTCAGTTGCATGCTAAAATTTAGGTGCAAAGGCCCTGGATGTGTTTTCATTTTCTTTTCTTTTGCCGATAGGATCCGCCCAATCGTTTTACCTCACCCAATACCTTCTCGATAATGGTGTCGACTTTGGCTTGAGCGGTGGCCGTCAGTTCAGTGCTCAGCGTCTCGATATCTTCGGGTTCTATACCGAGAATAACCGTCTGGGGCACCTTATCGAGGGTCTGACACAAAGTCAGGGCCTCCAGAAAATCAACCTGATGCAGAGAGTTCTTGGCCCGAATGCGCTCCGGTATGGCTGCACCTTCCAGGCGATACAGATCTCCAGGCTTGCCTTTATTGCGGATGGCGTCCACCACGATCAGATGATCCGGTTTTGAAATCACCCCCAGCAAATTGATACCCAGCACGCCGCCGTCCACCAACAGCACATCCTCCGAAAAATCGTATTCTCGCTGCATTTTTTCAATGACCCGTACGCCAAATCCCTCATCGGAAAAAAGGGTGCAGCCGACACCCAGAACCATTACATGGACGGCATAGATTTCATCAAAAGGGTTTTCAACAGACACGTCTAACCTATTTAAACAAAATGATATCGAATCGTTAATGGACCGAAGCCGAAGACAAGATTCATACACCAAAACCGGATTGAACGTCAACAGCATAAAAAAACGGCCTTCCCACATTGCGGAAGGCCGTTTTAAATCAACACATACGACTAAAGCGCCTTGATCTTGTAAACCTCGTTGGAGTCCGGATCGATGACGTGGACGCCACAGGCAATACAGGGATCAAAGGAATGGACTGTTCGCAGAACCTCCAGGGGCCGTTTGGCATCTGCTACCGGTGTGCCGATCAGTGACTCTTCCACCGGACCCATTTTTTTGTTGGCATCCCGCGGGCAGAGGTTCCAGGTTGAGGGTACGACATACTGATAGTTTTTAATCTTTTTATCTTCAATTTGGACCCAGTGCCCCAGGGAGCCTCTGGGCACGTCGTTGAGGCCGACCCCCATGCCGCTGTCGGGCATTTCATAGGGCGTATAGGTCTGGGTATCGCCGGATTTGATGTTTTCGACCAGTTCCATCACCCAGGTCCGCATTTGTTGCCCGATCGCAACGGTCTCGATACCTCTGGCGGCTGTGCGCCCCAGCGTCGAGAACAGGGCGTTGGCGTCGACACCCAGGGTCTTGAGCACATTATCGACGACGGGTTTTATGTCCTTGTGGCCTTTGGCATATGCGACCAGAACGCGGGCCAGCGGACCCACCTCGCAGGGTTCTCCATCGTAACGCGGGGCTTTGAACCAGCTATATTTACCATCCCCCGGTCGGTATTGCGGATTTTCCTGTAACGGCTGGGTTTCACCCTCATAGGGATGGCGCGCCGGGCCGTCTTTATACCAGCCGCGGGTCACATCTTCTGAAACCCGTGCCTGATTGGCCATTTTAACGCCTGCCAGATTGCGGTTCATGACAACGCCTCTGGGCATATATAGGCTCTCGGGTTCCTTGTCGGATTCGGGAAACTCACCCCAGGCCAGCTGGTTGGTCGTACCGCCGATGGCACCCCAGTCCTTGTAAAAGGAGGCGACCGCCAAAAGATCCGGAATATAGACTTTGTTAACAAAGTCATCGGTCTCTTTGGTGATGTATAAAAATTCGGCAATACGATCCGCTGTAAGGTCTCGAACGCAGGTCACCCCGCCGACCACCAGCGACTGCGGATGAGGATTTTTACCGCCGAAAATAGCATGCATTCGGGCGGCACGCGCTTGCAGACGAATGGCCTCAATATAATGCGCCGCTGCCATTAAATTGGCTTCGGGCGGCAGCTTGTAAGCCGAATGGCCCCAGTACGCGTTGGCAAAGGGCCCCAGCTGCCCGCTGTCGACCAGGGTTTGAATGCGTTGCTGAACATTTTTAAAATAAACACTACCGCCCCAGGGTGCGTTGCTGACATTGTCGGCCAGTGCGGCTGTTTTCTTGGGATCCGCTTTCAGCGCGCTGACGATATCCACCCAGTCCAAGGCGTGCAAATGATAAAAGTGGACAATATGATCGTGTTGAAATTGGGCGCCCATCAGCAGGTTGCGAATGATGCGGGCGTTTTTCGGAATTTTGACACCGACGGCATTATCGACTGCCCTCACCGAGGACAGAGCATGTGTGTAAGTTCAGACGCCGCAGGAGCGTTGCACAAAATGGTGGGCGTCGCGGGGATCTCTGCCTTGCAGGATGATCTCAATGCCCCGGAACATCTGACCTGAACTCCAGGCATTGATCACCTTGCCTCCGGCCACCTCGACTTCGATGCGAAGGTGACCCTCAATTCGGGTAATTGGATCTATCGTGATTCGCT
>JASFGN010000395.1:0-4192 GCA_050123735.1 Desulfobacterales bacterium
AAATCCTGATACCTGATTTTCAAGGCGATGCCGGAGCGTTGCAAATCGTTCTCAAAGCTCAGCCGGATGTGCTCAACCATAATATTGAAACAGTGCCGCGCCTGTATTCGGTCGTTCGGCCGCAGGCCCTCTATGAGCGTTCACTTCATTTGCTTGAACGCGTGCATAAAGCAGCTCCGAAAATAGCGACCAAATCCGGTTTAATGCTGGGCCTGGGGGAATCTTCCGCCGAAATCCGATCGACCTTACAGGATCTGGCAGCGGTTGGCTGCCGCATGCTGACGCTGGGACAATATTTGCAGCCCTCCAAAAGACACCTGCCGGTGAAGCGGTTCGTCCCCCCGGAAGAATTCGAGCAGTGGCGCAAAATAGCCATCAAGATGGGTTTTTCAGAAGTTGCCAGCGGACCCTTCGTCCGCAGCTCATATCACGCCAAAGAGCTGTATCAGGCTGTTGGACCGATCATCTTAAAACACAATTCCGCTGAGCGAACCGCGCAATTTGCCGACCCGCAAGAAGAAGCGACTTAAATTCGATAACGAGGTGCACATTTGGAGACAGCGCCGCTTTGGGCCGAAATCGATTTAAAAGCCATTGCCCACAACGTCCGGGAGTTACGCCGCATCACTCGGCCACAGGCCCGTCTGATGGCGGTTGTCAAGGCCAACGGCTACGGCCACGGCGCTGTTGAAGTCAGCCGCTGCGCGCTGCAAAATGGTGCCTCGTTACTCGGCGTGGCCCGCATCGAAGAGGGTATTCAAATTCGCAAAGCCGGCATCACGGCACCGATTCTGGTTTTCGGTTACACCCGCCTCCAGCGGGCCGGCGATCTTTTGCGTTATGATCTCACCCAGAGTGTCTTTACCGCGGCAACAGCACGGGAATTATCCGAGATCGCCGAATCTTTAGCGGCTAAAATAAAGATCCATTTGAAAGTCGACACCGGCATGGGCCGATTGGGGCTGCTGCCGCAAAACTTCCAATCCGTCAATCCGGTAAAGATCAATACCGATACGATCACCGAAACCCTGGCAGTTGCCGGCCTGAACGGACTTGAGCTCGAGGGCATCTTTACGCATTTTGCATCCGCCGACAGCGCCGATAAGACCTATGCCGAATACCAGCTCGAACTCTTCCTTAACTTCCTCAAACACCTGCAAAACGCCGGTTTAAAACCGCCGCTGACACACGCCGCCAACAGTGGTGCGGTCATTGATATGCCCCGGTCCCATCTCGACCTGGTGCGACCGGGCATCTCAATCTATGGGTTGTATCCTTCCGATGAAGTCGATCAGCAACGAATTTCTCTCAAGCCCGCCATGGCATTGAAGTCACAGATTATCCAGCTTAAAAAAGTCCCTGCTGGATTCAAGGTCAGTTACGGCTCGACCTATACCACCCGACAGCCGACAACGATTGCGACCGTCCCCATCGGCTATGCCGACGGATTAAATCGGCTGCTCTCCTCGCGCGGACAGATGCTGGTCGGCGGACAGCGCGTACCCATAGTGGGCCGCGTTTGCATGGATCTGACGATGCTGGACGTCGGAGATGTCAAAAACGTTAAAATGGGAGACGAAGTCGCGGTATTCGGGCAGCAGGGCGATGAAACCCTGACTGTTGATGAAATGGCGGCAACGCTCAATACCATTAATTATGAGATCGTCACCGGCATTTCTGCCCGCGTCCCGCGGATCTATCTAAAGTAAGCGGCGGCTTGATTTTACTTTTTATGTTTATTGGAACAGGATTTCTCTCACCACCGGGGCACGAAGGTCACAAAGGGTCTTCAAATTCTCTTTTTTGTAGTATAACTTCGTGCCCTTTGTGATCTTTGTGGTGAGATAATTTTTTTCATTTAAGACGGGATGTACATAAAGCTTGGTTTGAATTAAATCTAAATTTAGGAATTGACTTGCCGTACTTTACGACCTCCGACAATTGCAAGCTCTACTATATCACCGCAAATTTCGAAGCCGACCGGCCGGTACTGGTTCTTTTAAACGGCACCGGCCAGACGACGATTTACTGGGAGACACATGCAGCGGCATTCGCAAAACACCATCGCGTGCTTCGCTATGATGCCCGCGCCCAGGGAAAAAGCGCTATTGGAAAGGGCTCGCTTTCTGCTGAAATCCACGTCAGCGACTTAAAACAATTGTTCGCGCATTTAAATGTGGCAAAAGCCCATCTGGTCGGCATCAGCCACGGCGCTTATATTGCTTTAAAGCTCGCAGCCACAGCGCCTGAATCGGTCAGCCGACTGGTGCTGTGCAGCATCGGCAAGGATTCACAGGCGTACGTTAAGCAAATGACCCACGCGTGGCGGCAAATTTTACAGCGCTCAGATCTTAAAACCATGGTATGGGCAATGCTGCCGCTGGTTTTTGGCAAGCGGTTTTTAAAGCAAAACAGGGAAATTGTCGACAAAATCGTCAGCGCCATCGCAGAGCGCAATGATAAAGCGGCCCTGATGGCCCATCTCAGTGCCATATCCGCTTACCCATCGCCGGAAACATTCGTGCGTTCAGTTCAATGTCCAACCCTGGTCGTCTCCGGCTCCGATGATCCGATTGTCAGCCACCTGGATGCCCGGCAATTGGCAGCGGCTTGCAACGGGCACCACGAGGCATTTGCGCAAACCGGTCACAGTATCCCCGCCGAAGCACCCGCCTTGTTCCAGCAGGTGGTTTTAGATTTTCTAAACCCGCCTTAACCTCCCACAGCAGCAATCTGGATCGAATCTGAATCGTAGGGACATTCAGGTTGCAACCTAAAGTCGGTTGTGTTTATAGTATTTTTTTTTAGCAATACGCAAAGATCATCAAGCATCAGGATAGACCATCATGAGAGAAATCGTATTAATCAATGTAACCGGTAAAGACAAGCGCGGGCTGACCGCCAGTTTGACGAGCATTTTGGCCAAATATAGTGTCGTCATCCTGGACATCGGACAGGCCGTAATCCATGATTATTTATCGCTGGGAATTCTGGTTGAAATACCGATTGAGTTCAAATCTTCATCAATTTTAAAAGATCTTTTATTTGAGGCCCATAAATTGGGCATTCAGATTCATTTTTCCCCAATCGAGGAACGTCTTTACGAAAACTGGGCGGCACAACGGGGTAAAGAACGCCGCATCATTACCCTGTTGGGACGACAGGTGACAGCCGATCAGCTTTCTAAAGTGGCAGCGGTCATTGCCAAATTCAAATTGAATATCGATATCATCAATCGGCTTTCAGGGAGGGTTTCGGTCAATCACGCCGATATTCAGCAAAAGGCCTGTGTTCAGATAACGGTTTCCGGGCAGATTAAAGACCCGGGTAAGCTGCGCGGTGAGCTGCTCAACATCCATTCTGAAACGGGTATTGATATTTCATTTTATGTCGATGACATCTATCGCCATGCCCGCCGGCTGGTGGTCTTTGACATGGATTCAACCTTGATCCAAGGTGAGGCCATTGACGAACTGGCGGCTGCGGCCGGCGTTGGCGATCAGGTGGCCCGGATTACCGCAGCCGGCATGCACGGAAAACTGGATTTCAAAGAAAGCCTTACTCAGCGAGTTGCGCTTCTCAAAGGCTTGCCAGAAGAAACGCTTGCTTCAGTGGCTCAAAGGCTGATTCTGACACAAGGGGCGGAGCGCGTGATCGACAAACTCAAAAAGCTGGGCTTCAAAATCGGTATTATCTCCGGTGGCTTCGAGTATTTTGGGAAATACCTGCAGCAGAAACTGGGACTGGATTATATTTTCGCCAATGCGCTTGAAATTGAAGGCGGGAAAATCACCGGGAACATCAAAGGGGATATCATTGACGGTCAGAAAAAGGCTGAGATTTTAAAAACAATTGCCCAGGTTGAAAATATCAATCTCAAACAGACCATCGCGGTTGGAGATGGTGCCAACGATTTGCCGATGATCCGTATCGCCGGCCTGGGCGTTGCTTTTCATGCGAAGCCCCTCGTTAGACAGAATGCCCAGCGCAGCATCTCAAGTGTCGGGCTGGACGGTTTGTTGTATCTTATGGGCATCAGCGAAAGGGAAATCCGGCAGCGATGAGCGAGCCCTATCCCCGACCCTGCAAAAATACCAACAATTGATCATTAAAAACGTCAGCCTGTTCAATATTGGAAAGATGGGCTGCCTGCGGTATCACCACCAGCTTTGAGTTTTTGATTTGGGAGTGC
>JASFGN010000396.1:0-4171 GCA_050123735.1 Desulfobacterales bacterium
TTCCCTTCGGAGTGCCAGCAATCGGATAGACCAAGAAGGCGCCCGGCATTTTGCAGCGGCATCCTATTTCTCATCATCATCCATTTGCAATAACGATTTGAGAATGCCCAATGCGCCCGTTCCCATGCTCAACATTTCGAGTTCTTCCATTTTGCTTTTTGTCTTTTCGAATTTTTTCCCGAGTATAGCCTCACAGGCATCCTTAATTCCTAGAATTGATAGTATTTAGCCCGGATATTTGTTAGAGTGAACCGAGCTGGATACACTGCTGAGCCGATGACCGTTCGCCGCCGCACCGCTTTTGCATCATAGACTCATGCTTGGCAATGCATCATCCTAGTTTCTAAAAGGCATGATTTATCATGTTGCCCTGTGTCATTTTTTTAATCAAACTGAGGATACAAAAATGCGAAGAGCGCAATTGCTATTGATTTGCCTGACTGTCATGTTGAGTCCATGCAATTCTCGCGGAACAGATAAGCCGGTTCGGTTTTCTGATATTCGGCCGGAACTGGAATCTGTAACTGAACAATTGTCTGCTCATATCAATTTGTTCGAAGACATCTTGAATAAGATGGATGCCTCTGCCAAAGCCAACCAGCGTTACAATGAACAGAAAAACATTTTTCTTTCTTCTCAACTTGCCATTACAACGATTGTCGCCATTTTAGAGTATAATCGTGATTTGATGGTCCTGTTCGGTGATTTGAAAGATGAGAATCGCAAAAAATTTTATGGGATCAGAATTGAAAGCCTGGAAACTTCCGTTAAACAGATAAAAAATATGTATAAACAGATTCTGATCAATTACACGATTTTTCCATCCGATTTTTTTGAGCAGGCACTGGTAAACGCCGAACGCCGCACCATCATGTCATCGATTGCATCTTTGGAAAAATGTATCGCTCTATTAGAATCTGTGAATCAAAAATAAAAATGGGTCTGTCGCTGTTCGGGGGGATCATCAATGCAAAAGATTATCAAAAAAAAGTCTAAATTTATCAAGTCCAGATCAAAAAAGGCCGGTATGTCGCCGGGGACTCTCGTACACGTCGGCGACCAGAAGATCGAGACGCCCGAGATCACGCTGATGAGTTACGATCAGGACCGTTTGGAAGAAAAAGAATTAAAGCATATTGAAGAAACGTTTGCGTATAAAGATTCGCCGCCGGTCAGCTGGATCAACATCGACGGGCTGCATGAGATCAGCCTGATTGAACGGATCGGCACTCACTTCGGCATCCATCCACTCATTCTCGAAGATATCGTGAATACCGGCCAGCGCCCGAAGATAGAAGATTTCGACGATTATATGTATCTTGTATTTAAAATGCTCAAGTTTGACGAAAATACCCATCATATCGCCTCCGAGCAGGTCAGCTTTATTCTGGGCCCTCATTATCTGATATCATTCCAGGAAGCCGCAGGAGATGTCTTCAATTTTGTGCGCGAGCGGATCCGCAAAGGGCGGGGCCGTATGCGCAAATCCGGCCCGGATTATCTGGCCTATGCCCTTATCGATGCGGCTGTGGACCATTATTTTTTAATTCTTGAAAAAATCGGTGAAAAAATAGAGCGATTGGAGGAAAAGGTTCAATTGGATCCGGCGCCGGAAATTCTGAAGGACATTCATGATCTGAAAAGAGAGATCATTTATTTCCGCAAGCAGGTATGGCCGGTCCGAGAGGTCCTCAGTACCTGGCGAAAGACCGAATCAGACCTGGTAAGGGATGCCAATAAAGTATTTATCGGCGATGTTTACGACCACACGATCCAGGTCATCGATACGATCGAATCCTTTCGGGATATTATTTCGGGTATGATGGATTTATATCTGTCCACGGTCAGCAACCGAATGAATGATGTTATGAAAGTACTGACCATCATGGCGACCATTTTTATACCGCTGACATTCGTGGCCGGCATCTATGGAATGAATTTTAAGTTTATGCCGGAGCTGGAATGGAAATGGTCTTACCCGATTTTGTGGGTTTTGCTGATCATTATTTTCTCGGGTATGCTGATTTATTTTAAACGCAAAAAGTGGTTATAAGCGAAAATCCTGCTAAGCTTTGCGTTTTAAAAATTCCCAAAAGGGTACCGCTGTCAGACCGCCGATGACACCGCCGACATAGCCGGGCAGGCTGAAGCCGAATAATCTGTGCCATATCAGACCCGCAACAACACTGGTTACCACAATTACAATTAACGTAAAAACCAAGCGCTGCCAGAATGGCATCTGAAACCTCCCTATGATTTTATGGTTTTTCTTAATACAGCGTTTGGGAGCAGTCCGCAAGCCTGTAAGGCGAGCCGTAGATCGGCACCGATGTTTTCAGCGGGCTCTTTGAATGCGGCACTGAAGTGATTTCTGGTCCGGGTAGCCCATAATGGGCTCGCGGCAGGTCACATCGGTGAGCCGATTGGCGTTGGCTTCCCCGCCCCAGCCATGGGGTGCCAGCACAATCCCTTCGGCCACGCGCTCGTCCACGCTGGCCTTCATTTTGACCCGGCCCCGGTTGGTTTCGACCACCACCGGATCACCATCAGCAATGCCGTATTTTGCGGCCGTTTGAGGCCCCATCTCGGCCAGGGGCTCCGGGAAAAGCTTGCGCAGGGCCTCGACATCGCGGTGCTGGCTGTGGGTGTAATACAGGTTGCGGTTACCCACCGACAGGATCAGCGGGTATTTTTCCAGAAATGACTTTTGCCCGCGGACCGGGCCTCTTTCCGGTTCCAGATACGAGGGCAAGGGACTGAAACCCACCTTTTCAAGCGCATCGCTGTAAATTTCAATCTTGCCCGAGGGCGTACGAAAGAGCCCATCGGGAATGGTGTATTTTTTCCGGGCGTAATAATCCCCCTGCGGCTTTTCGTTGAGCAGGTAATCAAAGGACAAGCCGCTGGGCGCCACCATAAAAGACACAAATTCCTCTTCGGTTTTCCACGGGAAGCTTTCACCCAGGCCCAGCCGCCCGGCCAGCTGCGTTAAAAAGCGCCATTCCGACCAGCTCTCATTCAGCGGCTCGATGCATTTTTTGCGAAGCATCAGATAGGGCAGACAGTGGCAGACATTATAGGTATATCCGATGCCCCATTTTTCCAGATGCGAACAGGCCGGCAGCACGTAGCGGGCGATTTGGGCGGTATCGGTCATAAATAAATCGTGAACCACCAGAAGATCCAGTTTTTCGAAGGCCGCTTTGAAGGCAAGGCTGTCAGGCATGGATAGCAGCGGGTTTCCGCCGATGACCAGAAAAGCCTTGAGCTTTTCGGGGATGCTCTCCGGGACCATTGTTACCACGCCGTAAGGCGCCTTGCGGCCCCACAGCTCGTAAAACAGCGGATACTGGTCACCGCCCAGGGGCATGCCTTCAACACTGTAGCCCGGATGCCCGAAACGCGGCGGCGGGCTGGTCACCCAGCCGCCGGGAACGTTGATGTTGCCCGTAATCGTCTGCAGAACCGCAAAGGCCCGGCTGTTCTGGGTGCCGTTGGCGGTTTGATCCTGGGTGCAGGTGCCCTGAAAGATGCCGGCCCCCTTGGTGCTGGCGAATAGTCTGGCCAGCGCGCGGATGTCGCCGGCTGCAACCCAGGTGATCTCCGCTGCCCATTCGGGTGTGTAAGGCTTTACATGGTCGACCAGCTTGTCGAAGCCGGTGGTATATTTTTCGACAAAATTGCGGTCAAAAAGATCTTCGGCGATGATAACGTTTATCAGGGCCAGCGCCAGGGCGCCGTCGGTTCCCGGTCGGATGCGCAGGTACATATCGGCTTTGTCGGCCAGGGGGATCCGTTTGGGGTCGATGACCACCAGTCTGGCCCCTTTTTTGAGATTCTTTCTCATGAAAAATTTAAGCGGAAAATCGGATTGATCGGGGTTGTGCCCCCAGAGGATATACAGGTTGCTGTCCGGTTCTTCGGTGGGATAGCGCCCGAAGGTCAATTGCCGGGTGCGAATGCGCATGCGATAGCAGATGCTTTCCACCGAGAAAAAGTTGGGCGATCCGAAACCCGAGCGCAGCAAATGCACCAGGGAGGACATTTCCAGGTTTTCAACACCGATGGATCCGCAGAAAAAACCAAAGACCTGCGGGCCGAATTCGTCTTTTAAGCGGATCAGTTTCTCAGCGATTTCGTCTAAGGCCTGCTGCCAGCTAACTTTTTTAAA
>JASFGN010000397.1:0-4161 GCA_050123735.1 Desulfobacterales bacterium
GGAAAATCTGCCGAAAATTTTCGAACCCTTTTTTACCACAAAAAAAGGCAGCCGCGGAACCGGACTGGGACTTGCCATCACATACGGTCTGGTCAAAAAGCTTCATGGAGAGATTACGTTAAAGAGTAAACTTGATGAAGGTACGACATTTACGATTACTCTACCTACTCAAATTCAAGAGGGGTCAATTGAAAATGAAGGTGCTACTGGTAGATGATGAACAAAAGTTCGCAAAAATGCTGGCCAAAAGACTCGAATTGCGGGGTATCGACGCCGACTATGTACACTCGGGCGAAGATGCCATCCTAAAGACTGGCAAGAGCAGCTACGATGTGGCTATTCTCGATGTCAAAATGCCGGGTATCGGGGGTCTTGAACTGGAACGGCGATTGAAAGCATTGGCGCCCGAAATGAAATTTATTTTTCTGACCGGCCATGGTTCCAAAACCGACTTCGAGACCGGATCGGCGCAGGCGGCACGCTATCTGGCCAAACCGATTCGAATTGAAGACCTGATAACGATACTGCAGGAAGTAACCGGATAAAAGAATCAACCGTCAGTTACCTTTGCTCATCGGTGGAAATGGTGAAAGAACCATGAGGTTTTGCACAAAATATCGGAACACCCAATTTTTGCGGTGGGGAGGGGGCAATGAACAATACAACTGATTTTGGAAACAACGATGACCTGATTTTTTTCGGAAAAGTGAATGCCAGCATTTCACATGAACTTAAAAACAGCATGGCCATAATTTCAGAAGCAGCGGGTCTTTTGCAGGATCTGACGGAAATGACGGCCAGAGGGCAAAAGGTAGAGCTGGAAATGCTCAAGTCCTGCAGTCAGGATATTATCGAAGAAATTCAACGGGGCTTCGCAATCATCAAGCAGATGAATACATTTTCCCATAGTGTAGACGAACCTGTCAAAAAGGTAAATCTCATAAACATAATCGATCATATGGTTGCGCTTTCTAAATTTCTGAGCTTTGCCAGCAAGGTGCGTTTCGATCCGACTCCCGAGGAAGCATCGGTGGTTTTGACATGTCCGTTTAGGCTCCAAAACCTCATCTATCAGGCGCTCGTTTTTGCATTTGAGTCAGCCGGATCGGATGGCCAGATTGTGATTGGTTTACAGCCGCAACCGAACGGCAGTGCACACATCACTTTTTCGGGTCTTGGCTTCAGCAATAACCGGTCATTTGCTTCCGACAAAACAATAACAATAGCGGCCTCTATCGGCATCGATATTCGGGAGGCCGCTGATTCACAAAGCTTCGCACTGGTCGTGCCAGAAAGTTTCAAAAGTGCCCAACAGCATTGACCATACTTTATAGGTGATCTGCCTTGGCACAGGATCGCGAAAAAGAAAGCAGGAAACTCCCCTTAGGCTATCAACTCAAGAATTCAAATAACAAGGAGGATGTCATGTCATGAGCGCTGAAAACAAAATAAAACTTCTTTTGGTTGATGACGAGGTCAAATTCCTAGAGTGGATCGCCAAAAGGCTTGAGCTAAAAGAAATTGATGTCACAACTGCAACAAATGGTCAGGAGGCGATCGCGTCGGCAGAAAAAGGCCTTTTCGATGTGGCGGTCGTTGATTTTAAAATGCCCGGGATGGATGGTGCTCAGGTCCTGAAAGCATTGAAAGATAACCATAAATATCTTGAAATCATCATGCTGACGGGCCACGCTACTATAGATTCTGCTGTTGAATGCACCAAGCTGGGCGCATTCAAGTATCTTGAAAAACCTTACGACTTTGAAAAGCTTGTTGAGGTTATTAAAGAGGCTTACGAGGCCAGACTTAAAAAGAAGTTCGAGCACGACCAGAAGCGAATCGAAGAGATTCAGAAGCTGTCGATAAGTTCTTCGCCTTTGGGGTTATTAAGGGCCTTGGCCCGGCTGGACGACAAGGAAAAATAGGTCATCTGGCTTTGCGTCGCTTGGGTAGTTATTAATTAAATCCGCATGGCAAAGGGCGGGCTCTTTTAATGCCACGCATGGATTGGTATATTCTTTTAAAAAATGAGGATGAAGTTAGACTGAGACACGTTGGATTAGAAGCCTCCTCTATACCATGAATAATTATTCAATTTGGAGGTGGAAAAAATGAAAGATCCAAAGAAAAAAATAAAACTTCTCATCGTTGACGACGAAGTCAAATTTCTACAGTCCATTTCTCAGCGACTGGCGCTCAAAGATTTCGATGTCACCACGGCCAGCGACGGCGACAGGCTGTAAAAGTCGCAAAAAAGATAAATTCGATGTGGCTATCTTGGATTTGAAAATGCCGGATATGGACGGAACGGAAGAAATCCATATGCTGGCAATGGGATCTATTCCTATGGGCATTCTAAGTGCATTGATCCGCATCGAGGACGAGCACAAATAGACAATGTTTTTTATCAAGACTTGAACATAAAAGGAAGTTAAAATGGGTGTCATTACGATTTCAAGAGGATCATACAGTAAGGGAAAGGAAATCGCCGAGAAGCTTGCCCAGAATTTGGGGTATGAGTGTATCTCACGGGAAATTCTTTTGGAGACCTCAGATCATTTCAATATTCATGAATTAAAGCTTACGCGTGCAATTCATGATGCCCCATCCATTTTTGAACGCTTCAAGCATGGAAAAGAAAAGTATATCACTTTTATCCGCGAAGCTTTTTTGGAACATATTCGAAAGGACAATGTGGTCTACCATGGACTGGCAGGTCATTTTTTTTGTCTGGGGATTCCAAACATTTTAAAGGTGAGAATAAACGCAAATTTGGAAGATAGAATCAAAGAAGAAATGCGACGCGAGCATATTTCTGAAAAAGAGGCGCGCCATCTCCTGAAAAAAGATGATGAAGAGCGGAGAAAATGGAGTATGTATCTTTATGGAATTGATACTAAGGATCCGGCTCTTTATGATATTGTTTTGTATATCGACAACCTATGGGTGGATGACGCAGTTGAAATCTTGGCTGATATTGCTAAACGACCGTGCTTTCAGACAACAGAAGTATCTAAAATGATTATCGATGATTATCATGTAGCTGCCCAAGCACAGGAAAGGCTTTTCGACCGGTTTCCTTCAGCGCTGGTTAAATGTAAAAATGGGGTTGTTTTCATAACGATTGAGACCACTCTCTCCCAGGAGAAAGAGGTTATAGACAAGATCATTTATATGCTCAAGGAAAAAGATATAGATGGGATCAAAGATGTCAAAGTTAACACAATTCTTTACGATTCTGGAGATTAAAGATATCCAGAATCGAAGTTTACGAATTGGACAAAGATGAAATCTATAGCATGGCTGCCAGCGAGATCTGGGTTGAAATTTTAGAGGAGAAGCGGGAAAAACTTAAGAAGATTGCAGCATTCCGCGTTCGAATAAAAGCCCGGGTCTATGCTTCCAATTTTATAAAAGCAAAGATGGAGGAAACCAGGCTGGAAAAAGAAGAGGACAGTGAATCCTACCGGAAAGAAATAATGCAGCGATTATCTGCCGAAATGGATCCGGGGAAAGGCATCCTGATAAAAATGGTCAGGATGGACACTATTCCTGTTAATGGTAGTCATAATTTTTTGAAAAATAAAATTCTAGTCGTTCAGTATTTCTTGCTGGCTCTTCTCAATATCAGGAATTCTTACATTTACTCAGAACAGTAATATAAAGCCGCACATTATAGAATGCATCGCCACCCTAAACAAAATTAGATAAAAGGCATGATATTTGATGGCCGAGGAAACTGATATTGCTTCAATAGCAATCCATGAGGTGCAACTTGTTTTAGCAGAAAAACGAACATCTTTAGCGGTGATGCGCACAGGTATAGCTGTATTAGTTTTACCGTTGTCGGTTATGAGTGTGCTCATAGCTACTTCTAAATATTATAATGTCTTTCATGTGCTACACTTTCTTATTCCATTGTCGACACTCAGTTTTGCTTTGATTATTTTTGGGGCTTACCTTATTATTATATCGATAATCCGTATGCGGCATTATGATCGTCTTATTCATGAAATTAAGAAAAAGCATAGTGTGATTGGAAAATTCATTGAGTGAATTATAGAACTCATGTAACAACATAAACCCAGCCGAAAGAAATGACAGCGCTTTTGATTTGTGCCACTATATCCACTATTCCACCAATGAATTAGCAAAAATGAG
>JASFGN010000398.1:0-4145 GCA_050123735.1 Desulfobacterales bacterium
TCTGGATGAGGTTACCCATGTTTTTGAAGATTTTGAAATCAACCAGGCCATTGAAAAAATTTTGAAGGAGGCCGATATCGAGTACAATGCGGCGACGGATTACGGCTTGACGTTTCGCCAGTTTAAAAACAGGCACATGGATATGCTCAATAAAAAAACGACCCTTATCATTATCGGTGACGGCCGGACAAATTACGGCAATCCGGAAGCAAAAATCCTGGATGAAATGCATGACAGAAGCCGTCGGGTGATCTGGCTGAATCCCGAGACCCCCTATTTCTGGTATACGGGCGACAGCGAAATGCGAACCTATATGGAATACTGTGACGAGGTCCGTCCCTGCCAGAACCTGAATCAGCTGCTGGAATTTATTGAGTCGCTTGTTTTGTAAAAAGCAACTGTCATTAACATATTGAGATCCTGGCACCACTTACGAAAATCGAATCGGCACACCTGTAAACAAATACCACAGGGTAAAATTAATAAAACCCATCTGATATATCAGTACCCATTCTATACCGCTTGTCATAAATATATTCCGAATAAAAGGATGGCGGCATAAGCGGTTGTAGCAAAAAAACCTCCCGCAAACGGAACGTTTTTTTGACAATCGCTATAAAGGCATGCACAATCTGCCTGGAGCGGACGGCTGTCCATCTCCCAATAAAAAAGCAGGGTCACAAAAACGCCCTGCTTTAAAGATTGGGTATTTAGACAAAAATAAAGGACACCATCATTGCCACTTGCCTGCCGCCGCTGGAGTTGACTGCTGCCGGCTAAGCGACTTTGATGCCGTATTAAATGACAATGTTCCGCCTCCGACCCGAGTGGGTTCGCCGGTGCCCCAATTATAGCCGGCCAAATCCGTTTGCATCAAAGTCCATAAGTCCTCATCATTCGTGTATCCATCTTCGGATATCTTCATGTTCGACCACACGAGTGACTCTCTGACATTGAGTTCTTTTATTGCGGTGATCAAAGCCCTTTCGTTTGCTGTATTGGATACGATATCAAATTTTTGGATCGATACGGATGCGACAACACCCATGATGATCATCACTGAAACCAGTTCAATGAGCGTAAAACCTTTCTGGTTCAAGCTAAAATAATCTTTGTGCATTATGGATCAGTTCCCTCTTTTCCGTCTGACTCCGGTCCTGTGGCTAACGTTCGTAGGGGGTCATTGCCCAACCCCCGAATACACCCCTTTTTCAACCATTTAATACGCCCGGGCATGTAAACACAGCTCTTGCCTGTGTTCTATGCAAAAAGCGTGCAAATACAATGTATTATCTCAATTTTTAAGACATTTTATAGAATTACAAATACTTATAAATTCACATAAATTTTATGTCAGACAGGGCTCTGAAAATAATGTCTGATCTTTTGTGTAATTTATTTCACAATTTTTACTACGAAGGTGCGAGGGTTCATAAATCGGATGAAACGCGGTATCATCTGAAAAAGGTGCTTATAGGGTGATGAATATCTTCCGTTGGGCAGAATGAGAAAGGATTGAGATGTGAGACAACGGGGCAATTTAAATTAGAATCGGTTCACCAAATTCAACGCCAAATCCATATCGATCCGTCCAGACGACTTTACCCTTTAGTTTAAGGCTGCTCGCCCTCCCATGCGCGGGCACCGCAATCGTCACCGTATTTCCTTCGGGTAAAAACAAATCCGTCTCGATGAAAGCACCTTTGGTGCAGAGATTTTTTATAAAGCATTCGTGGACGCCGTATCGCGTGGCAAAAAAGGAGAATTCAGAACAAAATCGTCGTGGGTATTTGCGCTTATTTATCATTTTCCGGGCTTGTTAATTCGCTGCTTTGCGGTTAAGCCAACGATTCGACCATCTGATTTGCTTCGCACAGCATTAATCTCTCGTCATTCCAGGGCTGAAGCGTGGGTTTTAAATCTGCCGAATCTACCGTATGGTTACAAATAAAATACTCCAGTTGTGATCGCTGCCGCTGATTCAATTCACCAAATTTTACCCCACATTTGCGAATCGAAAAGGAATTTAGCGGAATATCCGTCTTTATTTCAAAATCGAAAACCGGTTTAAAGAGTATCCGGTCCAGATAAAAAGCGTCTTTGGCAAATAGGATATCCATTTTATACAGATTGTTCGATTCTGTTTTGCGGTCAATATAATGAAAAGCCAGTCCATCTGTCGAAATATTGATAACCTGACCCATTTTGATGGGCTTGGATTTGATGACAGCGAAGGCAATTTCGCCCATACTCATATCTTTTATTTTGCTCAATTCTATGGACGTAGACCGCAGAACGGCAAAAGTACCCGGTTGAACCCCATATCGCTGGTGGTTTCGGCGCTCCATTTGACTTACCTCTTAGCTTTGGGAATAGACACATTCCGACAGGGAATATGTTGATCCATTATGCAGCAAATTTCTTGCCAAAATTTCGGCCGGGATCACCGGCATCAGGGTAGATATGAATTATGATATAGATTTCAGATGCTTATGTTTTCATAACAAAATGAAAATGCATTCATTTTTTGACATTTATATACTAAACCAAAAGGGAATACGTGCATTTTTGTGCACGCACTTTTTTTTATCGGTTTTAATTTATTGACAATACTACACTTTTGGCTGAGCCGGTCTGCGCAAGGCTTGTATATAAAAAGATAAAGCCATCTTATCGTTTGACATATCCGTCAAATTAATTGACAACCCGTAACAGACATTCACGGCGGTTTGGAAGCGATCAACTGCGGGTGCATGGACGCGCAGCAGCTAAGCATCGGCGCTGTTTAGGGGTGTGGAATAACGGGTAGCTCAAGGCTGTTCACCAGAGGAGGGAAATGATATGCCAGCCATCACGCTTTTTTGTAAACCGGTCGAAATCAGCCTTAAAACAGGTCCGGATATTCGCGATATCACACCGGCATTTGAGCAGCTGATTCATGAATCAAAGGTTGAGAATGGTAGCTTAAACGCTACCATGGTGGGATCCACCGGGTCTTTGACGACCATTGAATATGAACCCGGCGTGGTCAGCGATCTGAGGGCAGCTGTCAATCGCATGGCGCCCCCTGAATTGGAATATGAACATGAAAAAGCCTGGCATGACGGCAACGGGCACAGCCATGTGCAGGCCGCGCTGTTAGGCCCCTCAATTGCCCTGCCGATTCGAAATCGGCGCCTGAAATTGGGAACCTGGCAACAGGTAGTGGCCATCAACCATGATAACCATGCCCGCCAGCGCACCATCGAAGTCACCATCGTTGGTACAGTCTCCGAGCATTGAAGCAGATACCTTCTGTTTGGCGTAATTTGGCAGAATTTGCCAGTATGGGAGTACGTTATTGGGTATTCGTTATTGGATGAAATCTGAAGGGTATGAACGGCAGTTTACAATCACCCCATCACTTATAACAAATAACGGATAACATTTAAAAACTAAGCAAACCAGGCTTAGAGCGTTTAGGTCTTGTTCAGTGACAAGGCTTGTTTCGCTTCAAAAGCGAAGCGTACACGTTAGTACGCGTGCATTTTGAAGCGGAACGTAACACCGTCACTGGTCAAGAGATGAATGCTCTAAGTCCGGTTTCACCTCTTTCTGCGGAGGCGGTTCATCGCCAGCCTCAAACTGGTCTGCATGCGTCCGATCGCCTGGGCCAACAAACCGATTTCATCTCTGGATTTTATATCGATTTTTACATTCAATTCACCCAGACTCATGCGCTCGGCTGCATCGGTCAGTTTCATTACCGGTGTCACAATCGCACGGGCTGAAAACCATGCGATGACCGATACGAGCAATACGGTGCAACCCAGAAGGGTCAGCGCAAACTTTTGCATGCGGTTTAATGCCGCAAACACCTCAGTGTCTTCCTGTTGCATCGCCAGGGCCCATCCGTAATTATTGCTGCGGACATGACCCAGGGCCGGCTTGTCGTTTGCGGTGCTGAATTGCGTGGTAATGGTGGTCCAGCCTTTTTTACGGTAATTGGCGATCAAAGGATGACTGTTGAGGTTTTTGCGTGTGGCCACAAATTGTCGGTTGGGGTGAGCGACCACATAGCCTTTGTCATCCACCAAAAAAGCGTATCCGGTACTACCCTTTTTCCATGTCGCAATGCTTTTGGATATGTCGTCAATGGTCATCGC